>JACRPN010000006.1:0-192364 GCA_016223145.1 Armatimonadota bacterium
GGACGAGGACCATAGCCGCAGGTTCCGTGCCTGCGCTAAGGGGACAAAAGGGCAGAGGGACGAGGACCGTAACCGCAGGTTCCGTGCCTGCGACGAAGCTGCGGGACAAAGGGACAAAGGGACAAAGGGACGGGGACCGTAACCGCAGGTTCCGTGCCTGCGCTAAGGGGACAAAGGGGCAGAGGGACGAGGACCGTAGCCGCAGGTTCCGTGCCTGCGACAAAGCCGCCCGAAACCCATGTGCCCAGCATGGACAAGGTGGAAACTGGCGCGCTCGAGAGGACTCGAACCTCCGACCTACAGGTCCGCAACCTGTTGCTCTATCCACTGAGCTACGAGCGCGCGGGAAGGGTCGTATTATACCGGACGCGGTTGGGGGCGATGAGTCGGGGAGGGGAGAGTGGGTGAGGGGATGAGGAGATCAAGGGATGGATGTTCCCGACTCATCATCCCCTAATCCCATCATCCCATCACTCCGGCTCTCATCACCGTCTCACCGACTCATACCCTCCCGGTCTCGCCGTCTAGGCCCCTCACGCCCTAGGGTCGCCAGACCTTTGGAGGTACGCCGATCTTGCTTTCTCCAAGCTCGTTCTCGAGCCTCTCGATGGCCTGCTCGATCATCTTGTCGCTGGGCCTCAGATTGTGCACGTCGCGCGCCACATTCAGAGCTTCCCGCGCGCGCCCAAGCTTGTCCAGGCACTGGAACAGCTTGCGCCCCGCCTCCCAATAGTGGGGCTCCAAGGCGACGGCGCGCTGAAACTGGTCGGCCGCGCGCTCAAAGAGGTGGTTTCGTTCGTAACAGAGCCCGAGGTAGGCGTGTCCCTGAGGGTTCTCGGGGTGGTTGAAAGTGAAGCTGACGAGGGCCGTCTCGGCCTCGTCCCATTTGCCCTGTTCCATCAGGGCTTCGATATCGCTGATCATTTCCGTCCTCCGTCCGACAAAGCGCCGGACTTTCGGCTATCGCCGCCATCAGGGAGGACTTCCCGCCCGTGAAGGCGGTCTATCCACATTGTACTCGCGAATACGCCGTTTCAAGCAGGGCTAAGGACCCTTTCCTGTCCTATTCGTCATCTTCAGGGCCTTTGAGATCGATCATCCACCAGCTTTGTTTCAGGGATACCTGCCAACCTTCCAAGTCGCGCTCAGGGACTTGGCGCCTTAACCCGCGCACCAGCCCCAGAATCTCCTGATCGCTGGGCCGCTCTTTGGAGACTTGCTCGGCTGCCTCCAGGGCCTCTTCGTATCGGCCCTGGCAATCCAGGCTCCTGGCCAGCGCGGCCCCAGCCTGCCAGAACCGGGGGTCGAGCGCGAACGCCCGGCCAAAGCTCTCGGAAGCCTCTGCCATTCGCCCCTGGTGCGCCAGGCAGATCCCGTGCAGATAGTGCGCTCGAGGGATAGCGGGCTGAGCCTGCACGAGCCGTTCCGCGGCTAGGCCGGCCTCTTCCCAGAGGCCGCTTGCGATGAGCGCTTCGATGTCCGCGATCTTCGACATGAGCCACCTTAGATTCTGCCTGAACTCGGGGAGCTCTGTCCGGGCCAGATTCAGCCAAGAAGGAAACTTGCCTTGGCCGATGGCCTGGCTCAAACTGGCTCCACCGACCTTCAGAACCCGGCAACTTTGCCGACACTACCAATAAGGCCCAACTGCGGCTCAGCAGACCATGAACAGCGTCCAGAGGCTCCTTAAGCACACCGACCTCCTCCTGGGTGTGGGGCTCGTCATGGTCGTGGGCATGCTCATCCTGCCGCTGCCCCACTGGGGGCTCGATTTCGGCCTCGTCATCGCGCTTGCCTCTGCGGTGATGATCCTCTTGTCAGCGGTGAACGTCACCGACCCCTTGCAGTTCAGCGTGTTCCCGAGCCTGCTGCTCATCACGACGCTCTTCCGGCTGGCCCTGAGCATCGCCGCGACCAAACTCATTCTGGGAACCGGGCAGGCCGGACAGGTCATCGAGACCTTTGGCAACTTCGTCATGGGCGGCGACTTCGTGGTCGGGTTCGTCGCGTTCCTGATCTTGGTCATCGTCCAGTTCGTGGTTATCACAAACGGCGCAGGCCGCGTCTCCGAGGTCGTCGCCAGGTTTACCTTGGACGCCATGCCCGGCAAGCAGATGGCCATCGACGCCGATCTTGCCGCCGGTCTCATCGACGAGCAGGAAGCTAAGGCCCGGCGTAAGCAGATCAAGCAGGAAGCCGACTTCTATGGCGCGATGGACGGCGCCTCCAAGTTTGTCAAGGGTGATGCGATCGCGGCTGTGCTCATCATTGTGGTGAACATCATCGGCGGGTTCGCTGTGGGGTTCATGCGCGGGCAGGGCGACGCGATGACGATCCTGAAGACCTACGCGGTTCTATCGGTTGGCGAGGGCCTGGTTTCGCAGCTTCCGGCACTGCTTATCAGCACGGCGAGCGGCTTGATGGTCACCCGCGCCGGACAAGAGCGCAGCATGGGAGTCGAGGTTGCCGGACAGCTCCTGGGGCAACCCAAGGCACTCGGATTCTCAGCTGGAGCGCTTGCGGCCATGGCCCTGGTGCCCGGGTTCCCCGCGACGATCTTCTTGACCATTTCAGGCGTGCTCTTTGCGCTGTACCAGTTCATGAAGGCGAACCCGAACGCGCTGGCCCCAGCCTCCGAAGTCATGAGAGCAGAAGCGGCGGTAAAGGCGGCTGCCAAGGAGGCAGCGCCCTCCGGCCCAGAGGCGGTGATGGCGCTGCTGACCGTTGATCCGCTTGAAATCGAGATCGGATACGGCCTGACAAAGCTGGCCGACACCCGCGTCGGGGGCGATCTTCCGGAGCGTGTGAGCGCCACTCGACGTCAGTTGGCTTCTGAGATGGGCTTCGTCATGCCGACGGTGCGCATCCGCGACAGCATCCACCTCAAAGCCAACGAATACATCATCAAAGTGCGCGGGGAAGAGGTCGCCCGCGCGGAGCTTTATACGGATCGGGTCTTGGCGGTTGACGGCGGGGCGGTCATCTACCCTATCGCCGGCGAGCACACCAAGGACCCGGTCTTTAGCCTCGACGCCTACTGGATCGATTCGGCCCAATCGGAGCAGGCCGAGCGTGGGGGCTACACGGTCATCGAGCCGAGCGCCGTGCTCTCGACCCACCTGTGCGAGGTCGCCAAGACGCATGCCGCAGAGCTGCTCACACGCCAAGACGTCCAGGTCCTGCTCGACAACGCCAAACTAACAAACGAGGCCGCGGTCAGCGAGCTGGTGCCCAACGTGCTCCAGATCGGCGACATCCAGAAGGTGCTCCAGCACCTCTTGCGCGAGCGCGTACCGATCCGCGACATGGTGACGATTCTGGAGACGATGGCGGACTTTGGCACGCGGGTCAAGGACCCCGACCAGCTTGGCGAATTGGTGCGCGCAAGCGTGGGCCGCACGATCACGCGGCAGTTCCTGGATACCAACAACCGGCTCTACTGCATCACCTTTGAACCGGCTCTGGAGCGGGAGCTCGCCGAGAAGGTGCACGTGACCAACTTCGGGTCCTCGCTGGTTCTCGACCCCGACATGCAGCGCCAAGTCATCGACGGAATCCAGTCAGAGTCCGATCGCGCGGTGGCAAAGGGGCTTCAGCCGGTCCTGATCTGTGGCGCACAGTTACGGCTACCGATGCGGCGGCTCTTGGAGAAACATGTGTCCAACGTGCCCGTGATCAGTTACAACGAGGTTTCGGCCAAAGCGGAGGTCGAATTCGTCGGCCAGGTGCGGGCGGCGGCTTGAGACTCTGCAGCCGCAAATGGCTTTCCGGAAAGGCCACCGATCATAATCTCGCGAAGCAATGGCGCTGACTTTTGACATGGACGTCCTTCCTGGCGGAGCCTTCCTCTATAGACCTCCTGAGAAGATCTTCACGGTCGAGGATTTCTCCTCCGACGATCGCCTGATGATCGAGACGGCGGAGCAGTTCAGCCGCAAAGAGGTGCTGTCGGCGGTCGACCGGCTGCAGGTGCAGGAAGAGGGCCTAATGCCCTCGCTCATCCGTCAGGCCGGCGAACTGGGCCTTCTCGGTACAAATGCGCCCGAGAAGTATGGTGGCCTGGGTCTTGGCAAAAACCTCAGCGCCAGGATTTTGGAGTTTCTGAGTCTGGACGCTTCGTTCAGCGTTACCGCCGGCGTGACCAGCGGAATCGGCGTGTTTGGACTCTCATGGTTTGGAACCGACGCACAGAAAGCCCAGTATCTGCCACCCGTCGTCTCCGGCGAGTGGTTGAGTGCCTATTGCCTGAGCGAGCCCAATAGCGGAAGCGACGCTCTGGCCGCCAGCACCCGTGCCGACGAGCGCGGAGGGAAGTGGATTCTCAACGGAACCAAGGCCTGGGTCTCGAACGCCAAGTGGGCGAACCTGTTCTTGGTGATGGCGAAGATTGACGGCGAACGGTTTAGCGCGTTCCTCGTGGAGCGCAACTTTCCCGGTGTTCACATCGAAAGGGAAGAGCTCAAGATGGGACTGAAGGGCTCTTCGACGGCCAGGGTCACTCTCGACAACGCCGAGGTTCCGATCGAGAGTTTGCTCTATGAACCTGGACAGGGGCATCGGGTCGCCCTCAACGCTTTGAACCTGGGCCGATTCAAGCTCTCCGCGATGTCGCTTGGGCCCGCGCGACAGGCCATGCGCGAGGCGGCGGCCTATGCCCTGGATCGGAAGCAGTTTGGCAGCCCGATTTCCGAGTTCGGCCTGATTCAGCAGAAGTTCGCGACGATGGCAGCGCTCTTCTACGTGGCGGAGTCCATGATCTATCGAACTGGAGCCTCGATCGACGCCGCCTTCGAGGCACATCCCGATACTCCCGAAGGCAACCGCAAGGCCGCCGAGGAGTACGCCATCGAATGCAGCGCCTGCAAAGTTTTCGCCACCGAGGCCGAGTCGTGGATCGTGGATGAGGCGTTCCAGGTGTTCGGCGGATATGGGTTCACTGAGGAGTTCCCGATCGCCAGGCACTACCGCGATGCGCGCGTGAGCCGCATCTACGAGGGGACGAACGAGATCAACCGGGTGTTCATTGCTTCGCGCCTCCACAAACTGGCCGAAGGAGGGAGAGCGTCATTGGAGGCTGCTGGGGACTCGTTCATCTCCAAACTTGCAGGCAAAGCCATGGCGCAGCCCCCTCGCGATCAGATTGCCCTTGGCGCTCAATCGGACCTCGTTCTGCTTGCTTACGCGGAGCAGTCGGCGCGCCTCAGGGCGAGGCAGTCCGGCGCTTGGGCGGAAGAGCTGTTCAAGGTGGCCGTGCCGGTCCTTAACCAGCGGGCAGCGGCGGCGTTTCAGCGGGTCACGGGAGAAGCGGTGTTGTTGCCGCAACCTGAGGTCAACGACCTTGCCGAGATTGCGGGAAGGGTCTATGAGTTTGGCGGCCCGTTGGGCACATAGGCGAGTCTGAACGGCCGTAGGTTGGAGGACATCGGCCACAGACGTCTGCAGTGGGTGTTTCCTCGCGGCTCTAGGGTAACCGAGGGACCTTGCGGCTGTCACAACACCAACTTGAAGAGCTTCTGATCGACTTCCACGTTAACCTTAAGGTCTACTTCCCAGAGGCTGGTGACGTTGAACCTCTGGCCGCCGAGGTCGAGGGTCTGCTCGATCACGTAGCGCATGAGGTCGCCCTCTTTGCCGATCAGCATCTGAAATCTTCCGGATGGGTGATCGGCGTCACCATATTCCTTCCATTGGCCCGAGATTGAGTACGCCTCGACGTCCCGGACTTTGGTCACGCCGTCCACCCTTACGGTGTACCACTGGCCGCGAAGATACTGCAGGTCTTCGGTTCGGCTGATGGCGATATCCAGGGGCGCCGACCGATCACCGATGCCTCCAACCACCCCGGAGTAGATGTCGCGGAGGCCCAAAACCTTGCCCGAAGCCAGGTTGATCGGCTCGGCCAGGCGCTTAGAGTCTTGACCGATCACCTGCGGCGCGGGATAGGAGAAGTGCTTTCCATCGGAGGTGACCAGCCATACCTTTCTGTCGCCATAGTCCTTCTGCTGGCGGATATAGAGCTTTGCAGGGTGCTCGTACTGAATCTGGGTGGTCAGAGTCGCAGACTCAGTGGCGGTCCCCTGGCGGAGCACAATCGTGCCTTTGAGGGTCTTGGCCGAGTTGTACTTGGCGATCATCTTTGAGATCAGCTCCGATGCGCTTGGAGCGTCCTGCTGCGCCGCTCCCGCGAGCAATGCCGATGCCAAAAACAATGCTTGTATCACGATTCGCTTGCCTCCGAGACCCACTTTACGTCTTCGACGCCATCAACATGGTTGGCCGTTCGCGCCGCCACGAAAAGCCAGTCCGACAGCCGATTCAGAAACTGAAGAACGACCGGTCTGGCGCCTCCAGCGTTTGCGATGGCAACGACCGAGCGCTCTGCCCTGCGGCAAACGGCCCTTGCCGTGTGCAGCCGCGCCGCCAGTTCCGTGCCCCCGGGCAGGATGAAACTCCTGAGCGGCGAAAGCGCCTCAGACAGTCTGTCGATCGAGCCTTCCAAGTATTGGACGTGCGAATCGGAAAGGGTTTCATTGACGAACCTGCTTTCTTGCGGGGTCGCCAGTTCCGCGCCGATCTCGAACAAGAGGTTCTGGACCACCTGAAGGTCTTTGTTCAGCTCGGAGATCGTGCTTGCGGTTCGGCAGGCTCCGATCCAGGCATTGAGTTCATCGACGTCTCCAATGGCCTCAAGCAGGGCGCTCTGTTTGGAGATGCGCTGGCCGCCTACCAGCCCGCTCTCCCCCAAGTCGCCGGTTTTGGTGTAGATCTTTATCGGCTTCGGAGCACTAGCCATGCAAACCTCGGGAGGGCAAGAGCCTTGCGCCATTTTCGCGGGTTCATCACCGTTCGCCAGAGCCATTCCAGCGAGAGCTTCTGAATGAGCTTCGGCGCTCGGCGCGTTTTGCCGCTGAAGACGTCGAAGGAACCGCCTACGCCGATGGCGACTGGCGCGCCGATGATCGGAATGGTGCGCTTAATGAACTTCTCCTGGCGCGGGATCCCCATAGCAACGAAAAGCACGTCGGGTTTGAACTCGGCAACTTCAGCTGCGACGATGTCGTCGCTGTCACCGGGAAAATAGCCGTGACGGGTGCCCACGATGTTGCATCCCGGATACTTCAGGCGGAGCTTTTCGGCCGCCATTTCGGCGACGCCAGGCTCCGCGCCAAGGAAATAGAGCCTCCAGCCTTTGTCGGCGCTCTTGGCGCAAATCCGATCCAGGAGGTCGACGCCGCTCACGCGTTCGGGAAGCACCTTGCCCTTTCGCCTTGCCGCCCAGAGGATTCCAATGCTGTCCGGGGTCACCAGATCGGCGCCTTCCAAGATGCTCCTGAATTCCGGATCGGTCTGAGCCTGAACGATGCCGCTGGAGTCGGCGGTGACCACCATTTGGGGCTGCTTCGACGCGACGAAACCGGCAATGCGCTCCATGGCCTGCTCCATCGACACTCGATCGACGGGCATGCCCAGAATCTCGACGGTCTCTCGAACCTGCCCCGTAGCCTGTGTTTGAACGGCCATCTTGCGCGCCAAAGTGTACCTACATGGCCCCGCCCCCGCACGCCTTTTGACTGCCGCTGACGAGCCCAGCAAAAATGACGTTTGATGCTAGCGACAGAGATCGCCAAGATAAGCCAAACTTCATGGAATCCACGGGTGTCGAAGCGTCAGAGGAGGGCTTTTGCCGTGCACAGCGCAATAAAGGCATCACGTGGTGGCCAACGGAGGTCATTGAAACGTGAAAAAAGCCTTTACCCTGATCGAGCTGCTTGTCGTGATAGCCATCATCGCGATCCTTGCAGCGATTCTCTTCCCTGTGTTCGCCCAGGCCAAAGAGGCCGCGAAGAAGGCTACTTGCATCAGCAACCAGAAGCAGTGCGCCATCAGCACCATCCTGTACGCCTCGGATTACGACGACTATTTCCCGATGAGCGCCTACATCCTGGCGCCTCTGCCGCCCGATCCTCGGCTCCGCGTGTTCTCGGTCTATGATGCCGTCGAGCCCTACATGAAGAACAACGGCGTCTTCAACTGCGCGAGCTATTCGCCGGGCATCGACTGGAAAAATCGGGTCGAGACCGCTCCCCCACTTCCCGGCGCCCTGACGACGGCAGGGTCCTTCCAATATGCCGGCTACGTGCCAAACCTCGGGGTCTTTGGAGAGAGCTTCTGCGCGCTGCCCATCGCCTCCTTGCGGGTCTACACGCCTACGACGACCGTCACCGCGATGCCCATCCCGGCGGAGACCATCATGTTCTTCGACGGCTACATGCGCAAGGCCGCACGGCTGAACTACTACAACTTCCCGGGCATGGCACGCCATGCGGAGGGCCTCGTGGTGAACTTCACCGACGGGCACGCCAAGTGGTACAAGTACTCCGGCATCCCGACAGGTGGCTCGACGGCGGGCGTCGCGACCGCGCTTCGGCCAACCTACTACTCGTGGAACACCGGCCCGCTCCTGAAGAACGAGGCCGATCTTGAGATGTGGCCGGCGAACACGGTCTATAACGACCTTCACGGCATTCCGGGAACGGCCATCACCGACTCGGAAGACTACGCCTGTCCGTAAGGGTCGTAAGTCCTGACGAGCCGCGCCCGCTGCACAGCGGGCGCGGCTCGTTGGTTTCTTGGTTGGCGATGCTGGGACCGCGTCTGCCCGTATAATAGATGTGCCCGCCTGGCGCGGACGGAGAACGCTCATGATGACTGCCCTTCTTGGCTTTGTGCACTTGGCCGCCGCATTGATCTCACCAGCCGTCCCAGCGCTTCAAGAGCCATCTGTAACCTTCAAGCTGGTGCCGAACGTGGTGGCGCCTGGCGCCAAGGTCACCGGACAGGTCGTGGTGAAGTTCGCTGAGGGGATGCACGGGTACCAGAATCCGCCGACCAAGGACTATATGATCCCCGTAACGGTCGCGAGCGCCACTCCCGGCGTTTCGGCCAAGCCAAGGTATCCGGAAGGCGTTATGCGCACGTTGATGGGCGAGGAAGCCGCCGTCTATGAGGGCGAAGTCACGATCCCAGTGATTATCACCGCCCCCAAGAAACCCGGCAAGGTCAGCGTCAAGGTCAAAGTTGGCTATCAGCAGTGCAATGAGACTTCTTGTTTCCCGCCGCAGTCGGTGACGCTCGGAATGACCCTCACGGTCAAGGCAAAGGCCTCGTCCCCGAAATGAACGTCGGCCCTTTCCAGATCGGCCCGAACAAGTTGACCTTGCTCGGCGGCCCCTGCCTTGCCGAGTCCCTCGACATGTGCCTTCAGGTGGCAGAATCGCTGAAGACCACCTGCGAGAAGCTGGGCGTCAACTACATCTTTAAGGCCTCGTTCGATAAAGCCAACCGTACGTCGGCTGGGGCGGGCCGAGGCGCGGGAATGGAAGCTGGGCTCGGGATTCTGGCGGCTGTGAAGGAAACGCTCGGGATCTCGGCCACCACGGACGTCCACCTCCCAGAGCAAGCGGCTCCCGTGGCCGAAGTGGCAGACCTGCTCCAGGTCCCCGCATTTCTCTGCCGGCAGTCGGACCTGCTGGAAGCCTGCGCAAAGTCTGGGAGGCCCGTAAACGTGAAGAAGGGCCAGTTCCTTTCGCCTTGGGACACTCAGTACATCGTCAAGAAGCTGCAGGCCTTCGGCGCAAACGGGATCATGCTGACCGAACGGGGCACCACCTTTGGCTATAACACGCTCGTGGTGGATATGCCGGGCCTTGAGGTGATGCGGTCGTTCGGTGTGCCGGTGTGCTTCGATGCGACGCATTCAGCCCAGCGCCCCGGCGCGGCGCAGGGGGCGTCCGGAGGAAATCGGGACTCCATCCCGGCGATGGCGCGCGCGGCAGCGGCAGTGGGGATCGACGCGCTCTTTATGGAAGTGCACCCAGACCCGGCTAACGCTCTGAGCGACAAAGAGACCCAGTGGCCGCTGGCCGACGCGGAGAGGCTGCTGGCTGAGGTCCACCGAATCTGGCAGGCGAGACGCGAATTATCCTGACAAAAGTGTCACATTTCCGGCTCCAGCGGACAACCCTCTCTTGAGCGCGGCAACGCCCTGGGATTGGACTAACCGCCGGCTTGGAAGCACCTTGTGAGACATCAGCGCCACCTTTCGACCGGGAAGCCTTTGACCATCGCCGGCTTGGCCGCTCTCGCCGCCTTGAGTGCCGCCCAGGGGATGACCAACGTCGGGCGGATCGTCATCGATCAATACAAGCTGGTGGACGCCAATTTCCCAATCACGGTCGGACCGGGAGCGCGGCTGATCGCCCACTTCGAGCCCAATGAGAACTTCGAGCGCCAGACCTGCTGTAAGCGCGAGAACCTGAGGTGGATCCAGACCTACTTCGCCGATCCACGTGTGGGAGGCGTTTCGCCGCCATTCCCAGACCAAAACAGGCCGATCATCGACCCGCGCAAGGATCAGCGCGTGCCCGGCGCGCCGACCGGAAAGGGCGACGACTTGCCCTTCTACGATCTGACCTACCCCACGTTCAACGACGTGGATCCCAACACGAACGTCCTGACCAATGGCAGCGGGGTTTATTACCAAGACACGCCGCGCGTGGAGCCGGGGCAGATTCGAGAGAACGTTCGGGTGAGGCTGACCACCGCCCTTGTTTGCGTCGAAGAAAGACGGATGTGCGTGCTTGGCGGTTTCCGTTGGGGTTTTGACGTCAAGAACCCCGGGCCGAACACTCTCTTGCCCATCGGCCGAATGAGTGAGGCCGAAGTCCGAAACAACCCGTTCACTTCCTTCAACACCGCCCTGCGCGCCGACTTTCCCTCCGATCCCCAGTGGACGATGCTGGGGGCCTACCGGTGCGGGTGCATGAACTGGATGAATGTGGAGGGCGTACCTGAGCCTTCGAGCCTGCTGGCGCTTGGGGGTATGGCGATCATGGTGGTCCGGCGCAAGCGGCGTTACCGGTAGTTCTCGAAGTTGACTGGGACGGGGAGATCGAGGCCGCGAACGAACGCCATGGTCTTCTGCAGCTCGTCCTTTTCTTTGCCAGAGACCCGGACCGCGTCGCCCTGAATCTGCGCTTGGACCTTGAAGCCCTTGTCCTTGATCTGTTTGATCAGTGGCCTGGCGTGGTCCTGCGAGATTCCTTGCTTCAGGAGAACCTTTTGTCTTATGGAGATGCCCGACCCATGCTCGATCTTGCCGTAGTCCAGTTGGCGCAGGTCGATGCCGCGCTTGACGAGCTTGCTGATCAGGATGTCCTTGAGCTGGCCCATGCGGAATTCGTCATCGGCCACCAGGGCGATCTCCTCCTTTTCAAGCTCGATGGAGGCCATCGTGCCGCGGAAATCGTAGCGGTTGGCAAGCTCGCGCTGAGCCTGGTCGACGGCGTTCTTGACCTCCATCATGTCGGCCTTGCTGACGATGTCGAACGAAAACTCCTTTGCTGCCATGGCGGAGGAGATTGTGACGCAAAATCGGCTGTTGATGGCTGGAGGAGTACGCCAGCCACGATCGCACCCGTTGTCGTCTCTGCAGTTGTGCCTTTCGCCGCTCGCCGCAAGTCAGGAATCCTCCAAATCCTTGAAATCTCTGGCCACTTCTGGGAAACCAGTACTTTGGGCGGTGCTTTCGGCGATGGATTTGGGGCGGGCAGGGATGGCCCTCTGATTGAAGGGATTGGGAGAGGAATAGGTCAACCTTGAACTTCTCAGATCGCCCCAAGCTCGCAGACTCGAATGGTGCGCCACCCAAGCCAGGGGCAACCAGGACACTTGCCAGACCTTCACCCTTCAATTGTCCCACGCGGAGCGCGGCTGGCCGTGACTTCGGGAGCACTGATACGAACCGTCTGGCCCAGTCTATCGAAAGGTATTCTGATCGTCACAAAGGTCGAACAGGCCATCCTCGCCAGTCGTGGTGTAGGCATCGAAGTTCACAATTCTGCAGGATCTCAGCCGAAAGGACCGTACAGCAGTTACGAAACGATGAGAAAACACTTCCAGCTGAAGGTGCTTAGTGTGCGGCCCGACCCACACATCGCTTATCTCCGGGTCAAGACCTGTTACGACCGGCAGGCTGTATTCGTACCATTTGCCAAAAGCTGGCTCGCAATGCCGAAAGCAAAGGGAATTGAATTCAAAGGGAGTAACTACATACCAGTAGGTTAGCACTTCACCTCCTTTTGTTCGGACATCAGCAGGCCGATAGAGAATTCCCTTGACCAGCGCTTCTTCGAACGCAGCCTTTGCTTTCTGTGACAGCAGAAGTCCCATTGTGATCGGAGGGCACAGGAAGTCCGGGGGAGCCCCCTTTCCGAAGTACTCAAAAGGAGGATCGCCATTGCAGTTGAGCCAAGACACAGGATACAACCCTCGGCGTTGTCCCGTTTCTATCTCGTAGTCAGATTCAGAGTCGAACAGCTTAGTAACGTTGAATGACGAGTCACTAACTCCGAAGAAGCAGTGATACCAGTTCATGACCCACCACCTCCGCACATAGCTCGCGCAAGATCATAGGCGTAGTCAAAGAAGTCCTTGAAGTCCGCCTTTGGATGATCTCGGAACCAATCCACGAGCCTTTGGCGATAGGCAACACTGAGCCTGCTATGTCGAGCCGGATCGACCCACATGCCATTGCACGGATTTCGGAGAAATTCAATAAGCGCAGCCTCGCCTCCAGGAAATCCCCTAGCGAATCTTTCAATAACTGTCTCAGCCAACGAGACGGGGATGATATGGTGCGCAACTTCTCTTGCCTTTGAGGCCACGACTTTCCCCGATCGAGAGTTGAAACCGCCTCTCAAGATGTTGACTAGTTCATATCCTCGCTTGCCAACATACTTAGAGCCAGCCTTCGCGGCGCGAGCCACCCAAGATCCCGGAACGGCTGGCACGAGGATAGAAGCGCCACTCCAAAGAACATAGATACCGTTCATCAATGAGGGGCTCCTCGCAAACTCGGCAAGATCGTAGAAGAGACCAAGAATGTCGAGAGCTGTCTCGAACCAGTAGCCGCGTGGATCCACACGAACCAGTGGATTATTCTGACAATAGGAATACCAGTTCCTGCCTTCTTTCGTCGGATCCCTTGTCAAAAACCTCCCGATACTGGAATCGTAATACCGGTGCCCCAGGAGCTTCAGGCCGGAGTCGTTGTCATCTTGGTAGCCGAAGGGGCCGCCGTAGCTGAAAGGTCCAACCCATGAACCAGAAGATGAGGTCAGATTGCCAAAGGCGTCGTACTGTTTCGAGCTTGATACCGTCTGATTCGAAGCGGTTTGCCGCGTGTTGCTCTTGATACCGGCGTGCTGGTAAGTAGAGGTTCCCGACGAGCGCACCGAAGCCCCTGGCGTGAAGTTGCTGTTTCCGTCGCTGAGCAAGGGCGCCGTAACCCCTGCGCCATCGCGCTTGTACGTCCAAGGCTGAAGGTAACGATCCACCCTTCCAACTCTCGTATCGAGTCCATTGTAGGTAAAGGTGTTCGTGCCTCCACTGGGTATCTGCACCAGGGTCAGGCGATCCTCATAATCGTATGTCAACCATGAGGTCCCCGAAGGCGTGGTCACACTCGTCATCCTGCCCGCTGCGTCGTAGCCGTAGTTCTTGTAGCCGCCGTTCCAGGTGACCGAGGTTAGCTTGTCGCCGGGGTCGTTCGAGTACGTTTCCACCAGACCGTTCACCGTCCTCGACGTTCGGTTTCCGTTGGCATCATAGGTATAGGACGCCGAATAGCCCGTCCTTGTCTCGGAGGTGAGCTGGTCGATATTGTCGTAGCCGTAGGTGGTCGAGACCCCGTCCTGCGTGTGGTTGGTTACGTTCGAGGCATTGTCGTAGGTATAGCTTTGGCTGGAGAGGGTGCTTCCGCCCGAGTTCTTGAGGAGGATCGAGTTCGGACGATTGCGGCTGTCGTAGCCGAAGGTCTCATAGGTACCGTTGCCGAAATCCTTGCGCGAGAGCCTCTGCGAGGTGTCCCGCGTGAGCTGCGTGACCTCGCTGTAGGGGTTCGTGATCGTCACCTTGCGAAGGGCGTCGTTGTAGGCGTAGGTGGTGCTCCCCACCCCGATCTCGGTCATCGAGGTCCTGCGCCCCGCAGCTCGACCGCGCCATCGCCGACCTCTTGGACAAGCTCAAGAAGAACCCGGTCAAACGCCCCACCCAACCGCCCGACCCCGTGAAGATCCCGCCTGGGAAGAGAGACGGTGATTGGGTGAGTCGGTGAAAGGGTGAGACAGTGAGACGGTGAAACGGTGAGATGGTGAGATGGGGAGCAGACATCCTTGCCTGGCTCTAGCCGGGGCGAGACTGCTTGCTCTTTAGCTCGCGCCAGGGGTGATTCAAATAGGAAGCGCCCCGCCGGAGTCCTCCAAATCCTCCGAATCCTTGGCCACTTCTCCATTTTGAGTACTTTTGAACTGCAGTTCCTTGGGCTATTGTGCCGTTATCGATGTCCTAATCCGAGACCCATGCCATAGGGCTGGGAGAGGGTGCATCGCGTCAACCTGTTTGGGGACCGATTGTGGATGCTCGACGAAGGGCCTTGGGACTCAACACTGATGATTGGGCTAGTCACGCGACAAGTGAACTATGGGCAGTCTGGGCTCACGGAAGGAGGCAAAGCAGTGGCCCGCTGAAGATCTGAAGTGCGTGCCCGTATCTGGTTGATCGCCAGCTTAGGGGTTCAGGCGAATTCAACGGCATGGGACAGGAACAGGACTTGAACAGGAAGAAGGAATCTGTTTCACTGTTCTTGAATCTGCAATCAGCTTAGGAGGCAGGCTGCGCGCCGGGATGGAACATACTGCGGCCGAGCCCTTTTGCTGTGACCAGAAGATAGGAGGAGATCTTTGAAATCGTTCAGGAACACCAATCGGTCCCTTTCGCCTCGACTCAGGGCCATCACTGTCCTTGCCGCCCTTTGGGCGACGTGCGCCGCAACTCCGCCAGAAACCTTGGCGGTCCACGATCTTGAGTTGATTATCGGTGTGTCCAATCCTACAAATAGTCCTGTCAGTATCACTCTTGGACCCACGCAGACGTTCATTAACACGCCAAACGACGACTTCGAAGTGGGTTACTACACAAAAGCCCATTTACGACTTGGGACGATCTCGAAGATCTCAGACATCTCTGGAATGACGATCCGAGTTCATGGCTCGGACGCCGTCACGATTAACTACCTGAAGCTCTATGTGAATGGTTGCTCAGACCTGTATTATCACCCCACCACATTCGCCCCAATCGTAGTTGCAGGCAATGGATCGGTGTCGTTCTCGGCCGCGCAACTTAGGGCAAACGCAGCATGGATCGCCTACACCGGAACGACTTGGCGCAGGACACCTTGGCCTCTTGTGCAGCTTAAGCAGGTTGCCTACACGATGGCGGGCCACGCCATGGCATCGCCAAGTCCACTTAGTTGGAAGACTTCCACCGGCGCGAGCGCGCTATCCCATGTGATTGACGAACATGGAGTCTGTGTCAAGCAGACTTTGGCGTTAGTGCAGAAGGTCACTGACTCGACCACCAAAACCTATGAGGTGCGATTTACGATGCACTATGGCATTTCCTGCTCCTCGGGCTCATTTTGGCGGTATGTGCTTCGGAATCCCTATAGCCGCACTGTACTTCTCAACGGAGCCACGGTATCGAGCAGCAACGTGCCCTACGCGGTTGAAACCGCTTCCAAGAATTTCTTCGCCTACTTCAAAGAACTCCTAGAGGAGCCAAGGCGTAACGGCGCCAAAACCGCGGAGATCATCTCCGATGCGAGCGACGCAAACCCCATTCGATTTACTTTCTAGACGTCTGCCCCGACTCAAATTGTGAGTCGTTGAGAAAGAACTCGACGAGGCGGGTGGGCCCGCTCTGCCTGCCCCCTCGTTCATCACCTGCCTTCGTGTGACCGCTTTCTGTGCGCCGCCCCAATCCTCTGGGTCGGGTAAACGTCATGGCGTTGTGCTCCGGGCCAAGCATCCGCTCTGAAGCAAGGTTGGCTCGCCCGTTAGGACTACTGGCGCCGACCTCCGGCCCGCGGATGGTCCTTTCCCAGAATTCCCAGGGCTGGCGCCCTGGGCTGATCACGGTTGGCCCTCCGGGCCTGCGGGGTGCGTAAATGTGTGGTGAGAGGTTGGTGGTTAGTGGTTGGTGAGTGATGTCCGTCCGGACCCCGGACATCTGGCCTACCCCGTACCTCAGTCTCTACACCCCCAGGACCCCGGACCCCCTCACCCCCGTTCGCTGCGCTCACGGTCCCTCTCCCCAGGGGGAGAGGTGGTTTGCCGGAATCCAGACCCTGCACCCCAGACCCCAGACCCCCTCACCCCCGTTCGCTGCGCTCACGGTCCCTCTCCCCAGGGGGAGAGGTGGTTTGCCGGAATCCAGACCCTGCACCCCAGACCCCGGGCCCACAGCATGCGCCCGAAGACCTCCCTCACCCCTCTTTCAATCCACTACTTGCCAGGCTTTCGACGATTTGCCGCTGGAACACGAAGAACACCACCAGCACCGGCAGGATCGAGATCAGCGCGCCTGCCATCTGGATGTTCTCATTGCCCGGGAAGCGGCCCTGCAGCATCGCGACCACCAAGGGCAGCGTGTACTTCTTCTCGTCTAGCAGGAAGATCAGCGGCCCCATAAAGCTGTTCCAGGAGCCAAGGAACGTCAGAATTGCCAGCGTCGCCAGAAGGGGCTTGCTGAGGGGCACGATGATCGAGCGGAAGATGCCCCACTCGCTGCAGCCCTCCAGCTTGGCGCACTCGATCAGGCTGTCGGGGATCTTGCCCACGAACTGTCTGGCCAAGAACACCCCGAACGCCCCCGCTAAGCCCGGCACGATCAGCGGCGTCCAGCTATCCAGCCATCCCAAATCGCGATAGAGCAGGAACGAGGGGATCAGGAGCACCGAACCCGGGATCATCATCGTCGAGAGGAGCATCAGGAAGATGCCGTTGCGCCCAGGGAAGCGGTGTTTGGCGAACGCATAGCCCGCCAATAGACAGAAAAACATGCTGCCGAACGTGAGCGGCAGGGCAATAAGGAAGCTGTTCCACGTGGCCTGGAGCACCAGTCCCGCGTCGAGCAGGTCGGTGTAGGGCTTGACGGTGGGCTGCTTGACGAACAGGCTGACTACGGGCTCGGCGGCCTCTGTATTCGACTTCAGCGAGGTCACCACCATGTAATAGAAGGGCAAGGCCATCATCAGCCGGCCGAGGGTCAGGAAGAGGTAGCTGAACACACGTTCGGCGCGGCTCTTTCTCATCGTGTAGCTCCGGTGGAATCGTTCTGCGACCCCTTCGGGGACGGGTAATTGGGAATGTGGCTCGTAGCCCGGGGTCTCGCTTCGCTCGACCACCGGCTATCGTTCTTCGACCCCTCCGGGGTCTCAAGACGAGCGATTCCGAGGCACGGGAGGAATCCGACTCTCGATCTGGCTTGGCTCGGCCTCATTCCCCCTCTCCCCCTCTGCGTCGGTAGACCCGGAACTGAACCGCCGTGAGCACCAGGATCATGGCGAACATCACATAGGCGATCGCCGCCGACTTGCCCATCTCGTAGGTCTCAAAGCCGTTGTGGTAAATCAGCGGAACCAGGGTGAGCGCGGAGTCGTTCGGGCCGAACCGCGCTCCGGCGTCGCCGCTCTTGTTGGCCATCATGTAGATCGGTTCGAACACCTGGAAAGCCCCGATGAGCCCCAGTACGCTGATGAAGAACACCTGAGGCCGGATCCCCGGCAACGCGATGTTCCAGAATCGGCGAACCGCACCCGCCCCATCGACCTCGGCGGCCTCGAAGAGTTGAGCCGGAATCTGCTGAAGCCCCGCCACGAAGATGAGCACATTGAACGCCAGCCCGTGCCAGATCGCGAGCACGATCACGCACTGAAGGAAGGTCTTCTCGCTTTGAAGGAACGGAGCGGGGTCCTTAAGTACGCCCAGGTTCATCAGCGCCGCGTTCAGCCAGCCCTGGGGCCCGCTAAGGAAGAGCTGTGAGAAGATGAGCGCGATGCTGACCACGCTGGTCACCAAGGGAGAGAAGTAAAGGAACCGCCAGAACTTCTCGCCCCTCGGCTTGCCGTAGAGCAGATAGGCGAAGAAAAGCGAGATCATGATGCCGATCGGCACGGTTAGAAGCGCATAGTAAGCGCTGCGGAAGGTCGCCGAACCCAGGTCGCCGCTCTCTTTGGCCTGAACGTAGTTGTGCGCTCCAGTCCAGCTCGCGGTCGAGAGCGGCAGCACAGGGTGGTACTCGGTGAAGGAGAGGTAAAGAGCTGTGACCGCCGGCACGAACACGAACACCACCGCCAGCACCACCGGTGCCGCGATGAAGAGGTAGCTCCATCCGTGCTTCCTAAGGCGTGGCGCGAGCCCGACCATGAACAGCGCAACCCCAAGCAGCCCCACCGCCGACCACTTCACGACGTCGAGCACGCTGGACCGCCGCTCGTAATCAGGGAGGTCGCGCACCACATTTCCGAAGCGGGTCTCATACCGGGCCGTTTCCTTTTCGACGATGGCTTTTGCCTTCGGTGCGATGTCTCTGTAGCTTGATTCGAGCTTGGAACGAATCGCGTTGTCGAGCGCCTGCCGCTCCTTGGCGTATCTCCCGGCGCCCATAGCCTCGATCATCTTGGTGCGCGTGGTGCCGAGCCTCGCAGCCAGGGCATCTTGCCGGTCGCGGATGAAGGTCTGCATCTGGTCGAGCAGGTTGGCTTCGAGCCGGTTGGCCTCAGCAGCGCCGTTGATGCTCGGCGCCGTGTCAAACGAGGCATAGGTCTTGCGCAGCACCTCGATCAGCCTTTGGCTGCCTTTGAACTCGGCGCGCCGCCAAAAGGCGGCATTGGAGGGCCCCCAGAACTCCCGCAGCGGTGAGATCGCCATGTTGCTTTGCTCCCCGCGGCTCATCCGGTCCAGCGTCATCGCCTGCTGAGCCTCCATGGAGTTCATGTATTCCAGCCATCGCATGGCCTGGCGCTTCTTGGCGGATTTGCGAAAGACGACGTAGGCCGTCCCGCCCATGATGTTGAACGCCTTGCCATCATCGGCCCGGGGCCAGGGCGCGATGTCCCACTTGCCTGCGACTTCGGGTGCGGTGAGCCTGATGCTGTCGAAGTTCGTATGCAGTTCAAAGAAAAGCGGGACCGCAAGGCTCCGGTCGTTGGAGCGGAACATCCCGATGACGCGGCTGCTGAGGTCCTTGCCCGGCGAGTTGTGGGTGTGCCATAGGCGCATCGCCTGGTGGACGCCGTCGAGGTACCTCGGTTGGGTCCAGTTGACCTTCAGTGTGCCATCCGTTTCGAGTTTGAAGCCGGTGAGCCCATAGGGCTGGGTGTAGAGCCCGATCGCCCACTGGGCATACGCTGGGAAGCCGAAATAATAGCGGTACCGGTTCGCCTCCAGGACGTCGATGACGCGGTTCAGTTCGGACCACGTCGCAGGAGGCTGCAGACCCAACCGGCGGAACACGTCCGTCCGGTAGAACATGATCATCGTCGAGAGGTCGTGCGGTATGCCGTAGAGCCGCTCGCCGGCGGCAAAGATCGTCAGCAGTCCGGGCGGGAACTTGGCTTCGAGGCGTTTCGTCTCTTCGGGAAACTCCGTCCTCAGGTCCACGACGCCGCCGACAGCGCCGTAATCGAACGGCCCTCCCAGGTTGGTCACACCTATGTCCGGCGGAAGCCCGGCCGCCATCGCTGCGAAGTACTTGGTGGCAAAGCTCCCCCAGGCGAGAGGCGTCACGTTGACGTGGATGCCGGTCTTCGCTTCAAACCTGTCGGCGAGTCCCCGATACATCCGCACGTCGAGCACGCTGCCCGTCACGGCCCAGAAGTTGATGGACTCCTTTGCCGGGCCGGCTAATCCCAATGCGCTCAGCCCCAAGAGCAGCGCGACAATCCAAGCGCGCACCTTCGGCGCCCTTGTTACCCGCTGAGTTGGGTCTGGCCAGTGCCCCACGAGGATAAGTTCTCCATCTGTCGAACCTGTCCCTTCTCAATGCAAAAGGCCCGGCCGGTCTTTTGAACCAGCCGGACCCAACAGGATCCGAAGAAGATCGGATTCTATTTGCGGCGTCGGACCACGGCCAAGAGACCGAGGCCGAGGACGGCCATCGAAGCAGGCTCGGGCACCGGGTGTATGAGCATGTTGGGACCCCACCAGCCATCGCCGCCGGCCGTTCCGCCGCCGCCCGTCGGGGCAACGAGGGTCGCGCTGGCACTGTAGGCGTCGGTCACGAAGGCGATGTTCGGGTCCGTGTAGAAGCCCGACGTGGCCCACGTGTAGTTGTCGATACCCGTCGTCGAAGCGATCATGTATCGGCCGGCGGCCAGATACAGCGGGGTGATCGAGGCATACCGGAAGTGGCCCAAGAGCGTGTCGCTGCTGGTCACCGTGGTGGAGGCCAACAGATTGCTGCTCATGTCAAAGATTCCCACGTCCTGGGAGCCCGACAGGAAGCCGTCGCCGTTATCGTCGTACGAACCGAGCGCATAGACGCTGACCGGATTCAAGACGTCGAACTGGCAGCCGAGGCTCCAGTAGCCGTTCGTGTAGTTGATGCTGATGCCGCTGAACTCCCAAGCCTGCCCAAAGGCGCTGGAAGCTGCAACAGCTGCAAGGCTAATCAAAGCGAGTTTCTTCATAGTCCTTTCCTGTTCCGAATGCACTGGCGGAGCCGCAAGATGCGGATCCGTGCAAGCGTAACGGAATATCAAGGAATGGCCCAATGAAAGGGCGTAGCGCAAAATCAGGTTTCAATACTGTCGGTATTTGACCTGGCAGGCAAATGTGTTGGCCTGATGGTAGAGGCCAACTCGTTAGCAAGTAATAGTCACAGTTTGGAGCGTTACTTGCTCATGGATGGGGCAAACGTCTCAAGCACCTTGATGTAATTGGCGCGGACGAACGCAGCGGGATCTGCGGACTTGCTTTGGCTCATGGAGCCCTTCATCTGTGCGACAGAGGAATACCCTTTAGTCTCCATCCATTCCGTGAGGCCGTTGACGATGGCCTCGATGTGGCCGGCCCCATTTCGGAGTAGGGAAGAGGTCGTCATCACGGCATCGGACCCGGCCAAAAGGTACTTGGCGGCTTCGACGTGGCTTCGCACTCCCGTGGTGGCGGCAAGGGAGCAGTCGAGTCTGCCGTGGAGCACACCGGTCCATAGAAGGGGCAGCCGAATTTCGGTGGGCTCGCTGAGTTGGAGCTGCGGCTGGACCCGCATGGTTTCCAGATCGAAGTCCGGCTGGTAAAAGCGGTTGAAGAGGACCAATCCGTTGGCGCCGGCTTGGACGAGCTTGGCGGCCATGTCCGCCACGGCGCTGAAATAGGGGTGCATCTTGACCGCGATTGGGATCGTGATGGCCTTTCTGACGGTCTTGACGATGTCCAGGTAGCGCTCCTCCACTTCTTGCCCCGATTGATCGAAGGAAGTCGGCAGCGTGAAGATATTGAGCTCTATCGCGTCGGCGCCGGCTTGCTGGAAAAGCTCGGCATACTCCGACCAACCGGCATCTGATAGGCCGTTCAGGCTGGCGATAATCGGGATCTCCGTTGCTTCTTTGGCTTTTCGAATCAGGTCTAGATAGCCGTCCGGACCGATACGGAAGTCGCCGATCTCTGGGAAGTAGCTTCCGACCTCGTGAAAGCTCTCCTGGCCCTCGGCGGAAAGGTGCTCCAGGGCCTCGTTTTCGAGCCTGATCTGCTCTTCAAAGAGCGAGAACAGCACGATCGCGGAAGCGCCCGAGTCCTCAAGCTTTAGGATGCCATCGAGGCTCTTGGAGAGAGGCGAAGATGAGGCAACGATCGGGTGCTTGAGCGTGATTCCAAGATAGGGGGTAGTTAGGTTCATTGTTTCGTTACCTCGAAGCCATTTCCTCATAGAGGCTCCAGCGTTGGTCGACCAGCTTTTGCGCCTTCTCCATCATCTCGTCTGCGTGGCCAGGGTTGGTGATGCGGAGCATCCGGTAGCGCAGTTCTTGATCTGTATATTGCGGGAGTTTTAGCGTCGGGCGCTGGGAGTCCAGATTGAACGGATTCAGGCCCTCTTGCCTGAGCGCAGGGTTGTAGCGAACCAGGGGCCAATACCCGCTATGGACGGCCCGGAACTGCTGATCGAGGCCCTTCTCCATGGTGATGCCGTGGGCGATGCAGTGGCTGTAGGCAAGCACGAGCGAGGGGCCCTTATAGGCCTCGGCTTCACGCAACGCCAGAAGTGTCTGCTGCGGGTTTGCGCCGAACGCCACGCGCGCCACATACACGTTGCCATAGGAAATCGCCTGAAGGGCGAGGTCCTTTTTGCCGACTTGCTTTCCTGCGTTGGCAAACTTGGCGACCGCCGCAAGCGGCGTGGCCTTGCTCGCTTGGCCGCCGGTGTTGGAATAGACCTCGGTGTCCATGACCAGCACGTTGACGTCTCGGCCGCTGGCGAGCACATGGTCGAGGCCGCCAGAACCGATGTCATAGGCCCAACCGTCGCCACCCACGATCCAGACGGAACGCCGAACCATGTGGTCGGCGACCGCAAGCAGCGCCTTGGCTGCATCGCCCTTGGGACCGCCGGAATGGGCGGCCTGAAGCTCGGCAAGCTTGGCTTTGAGGATCGAGACCCTCTCCCTTTGAAGCCGGATGTCGGACTCCACAAGCTGAGGCGCATGCAGCAGCTCGTCGACCAGGTCCTCGCCGAGATCGGCCGCAAGGGTTCCCAGGAGCCGCTCTGCGGCATCGAAATGACGATCTGCCGCGAGCCTCATTCCCAATCCGAACTCGGCGTTGTCCTCGAATAGGGAGTTGGACCACGCTGGTCCGCGACCCTCCGAATTCTTGGCCCAGGGGGTGGTGGGCAGGTTTCCGCCGTAGATTGAGGAGCATCCCGTGGCGTTCGCCACCAGCATGCGGTCGCCGAAGAGCTGGGAGAGAAGCCTCAGGTAGGGCGTTTCGCCACAGCCGGCGCAAGCACCCGAGAACTCCATCAGCGGCTCGAGGAACTGTACACCGCGCACGTTGGAGAAGTCCACCCGCGAGCGTTCGTTGACCGGGAGCGTCTCAAAGTAGGCCAGGTTGGACTTGGTTCGGTCGAGCACGTCGGCCTTCGGCGCCATGTTGATAGCCTTGACGTTGGTGGCTTCCTTGCTGAGCGCAGGACATGCTTCCACGCAGATCCCGCATCCGGTGCAGTCTTCGGCGTAGATCTGAAGCGCGTACCGGGTCTCCGGGAACCCTTTGGCGTCGATCGGCGCAGAAGGGAAGTCCTTCGGGGCGTCGGAAAGATAGTCCTGATGGAAGAGCTTGGCCCGGATCGCGGCATGGGGGCACACGAAGCTGCAGTTGCCACACTGGATGCAAAGCTCGGGCTCCCAGACCGGAACGCTGAGAGCGATGTCGCGCTTCTCCCACTTTGAGGTGCCCGTCGGGTAGGTGCCGTCGATCGGGAGCGCGCTCACTGGGAGCGTGTCGCCGAGGCCGGCGATCATCTTGGCGGTCACGTTCCTGACGAACTCCGGAGCGCCGTCGGCCACCGGGGGCCGCATGGCGACCTTCGAGTCGGTGCGATTGGGCGGGGTTACTTCTTCGATGTGGGCGATGGTGTGGTCCACCGCGCGGAAGTTCTTCTGAACGACCTCTTCGCCCTTTCGGCCATAGGTCTTTGCGATGGATTTCTTGATCCTGGCGATCGCCTCATCCTTCGGCAGCACGCCAGAGATCGCAAAGAAGCAGGTCTGCATGATCGTGTTGGTCAGCTTGCCCATGCCCGTCTCGTTGGCGACCTTTTGGGCGTCGATCACAAAGAACTTGAGCTTGCGCTCGAGGATGGTCTCCTGCATTTTCTTGGGCAGGTAGTCCCAGACCTCGGCGGCGCCATAGGGGCTGTTGAGCAAGAGCGTGGCGCCAGGCAGGGCGTTCTCCAGCACGTCTATGCGGTTCACAAATCCGAACTGATGGCACCCGATAAAGTGGGCCTTCTGGATGAGGTAGGCGGAACGGATCGGCTTCTTGCCAAATCGGACGTGAGAGGTGGTCTGGGAGCCGGACTTCTTCGAGTCGTAGACAAAGTAGCCTTGGGCGTAGAACTCGGGGTCTTCGCCGATGATCTTGATCGTGTTCTTGTTGGCGCCGACGGTTCCATCGGCTCCGAGCCCGAAGAAGAGCGCCCGGTGGACGCCTTCGGGTTCCGTTGAGAAGTCGGGATTGTAGTCCAGATGCGATTGGCAGACGTCGTCGACGATTCCGACGGTGAAGTGGTTCTTGGGCTCCGGCTTCATGAGTTCGTCAAAGATCGCCTTGACCATTCCAGGTGAGAACTCCTTGGAGCCGAGGCCGTAGCGGCCTCCGATTACAGAAACCGAGGTCCGCTTGGTCTCATGAAGAGCATTCACGACATCCAAGTACAGCGGCTCGCCCGAAGAACCGGGTTCCTTGGTACGGTCGAGGACTGCAATGGACTTGGTCGTCGCCGGCAGGGCCGCCACGAACCGATCGACGCTGAACGGCCGGTATAGGCGAACCTGGACCATTCCGATCTTCTCGCCCTGATCGACGAGATGTTCGACGGTCTCGCGGGTCGTCTCAGCGCCCGAGCCCATCAGAACGATCACGCGCTCGGCGTCGGGCGCTCCGACGTACTCAAACGGCTTGTAGGCGCGGCCGGTCAGCTCGCCAAAGCGCCTCATCGCGGCTTCGACGTGATCTGGGCACGCCATGACGAACGCGCTGCAGGCTTCTCGCGCCTGGAAATACACGTCCGGGTTCATCGCCGTGCCGCGCATGAACGGGTTATCAGGGTTCAGCGCTCGCCTCTTGAACGCTAGAACCAACTCCTCGTCGATCAGGGCTCGAATAACGGAATCGGGGATGAGCGTGAGCTTGTTGACCTCGTGAGAGGTTCGAAAACCATCAAAGAAGTGAACGAACGGAACCCTGGACGCCAGCGTCGCGGCTTGCGCGACCAGGGCCATGTCGTGGGCTTCCTGCACGGAGCTGGAGGCAAGCATCGCGAACCCGGTCTGACGGACCGCCATCACGTCTTGATGGTCGCCGAAAATGGACAGCGACTGGGTGGCCAGCGCCCGGGCTGCGACGTGCATCACGAACGGCGAAAGCTCGCCTGCGATCCGGAACATGTTCGGGATCATGAGCATTAGGCCCTGGGAGGCCGTGAACGTGGTCGTCAGAGCTCCCGCCTGCAGAGAGCCATGCACGGCGCCGGCGGCGCCGGCCTCGCTCTGCATTTCGAGCACGTCGGGGATCGCTCCCCAGATGTTGCGTTTGCCTTCGCTGGCCCATTGGTCCGCGAACTCGGCCATGGCCGAGGACGGGGTGATCGGGTAGATCGCACAGACCTCGTTGACGCGAAAGGCGACATACGCGCAGGCTTCGTTGCCGTCGAGCGTGACCTGGGTTTCTGCGACAGGCTCGCCCTTGGGGCTATCGCTTTCAGCGGGCGCATTCGCGGTTGTGCTGGAAGCAGGGGTGGACTTGGTATCGCTGGTGGTTGGCATGGTGGTTTACACCCCGGCGGTCGCTGGGGCAGGTTCAGGGATCATGGAAATCGCATAGCAGGGGCATTGATCGAAGCACGTCGCGCAGCCCGTGCAGAGTTCGTACTTCACTTCGTAGCCCTTGCCCTTGCCGAGCCTTACGATGGCGTCTTCTGGGCATGCGCCGAAGCAGCCGTCGCATTCGAAACAGTTGCCGCACGAGAGACAGCGCTTGGCCTCGAAGATCGCTCCTTTCTGGTCGAGGCCCTTGAGGACTTCGTCGAACGTCTCCCGGCGTTTCTTCATCTCCAGGTGTTCCTGAAGCTGCTTGTCGGCCTCTGTGTAGAACCAAAGCCGCAGCTTGTCGAAGGAGGCCAGGTCCTTCTTGGTGGCCTTTGCGTAGGTCCCGGCTGAGAGGAAAGCGTCGATGTTGCGCGCGGCCTTCTTGCCGTGCCCGACGGCGATGGTTACCGAGCGCTCGCTGGGGATCATGTCGCCTCCGGCGAACACGCCAGGACATCCCGTCATCATCTGGCCGTTGACTTCCACGGTTCCATCGGCTTGGCGCTTGATACCAGGGACGTTGTCCAGGAAGGTCGTATCGGTGTCTTGGCCGAGCGCCATGATCAGGTCGTCGGCTTTTAGGGTCTCGAAGCGCCCCGTGGGCTTCGGTTTGCCGTTTTCGTCAATCTCCATCTCTTCGACTTGAAACTCGTCGGCCTCGATCGACTTGATGGTGCGCAGCCAGTGGATCTGCACGCCCTCTTCCATGGCTTCGTCGGCCTCGAAGGGGTGCGCGGGCATGTGGTCGCGGTCACGCCGATAGATGATCAAGGGTTCGACGCCAAGCCGCTTGGCCACACGCGCCGCGTCCATCGCAGTGTTGCCTCCGCCATAGATGGCGACCCGGCGGCCCAGTTTCGGAGGGTTGCCGAGTTCGACGTCACGTAGGAAGTTGACCGCATCGAGGACCTTGCCGGCATCGCGAGCGGGAATCTCGGTGCGCTTGCCAAGGCCAGCGCCGACGGCGACGAAGACGGCGTCGAAGCCGCCGGCTTCCTTCTCAGCCATCGCATCGGTGACCGGGTGGTTCAGGATGATCTTGACGCCCATCCGCTCGATGCGGGCGATTTCGCCCATGAGTACGTTGCGGGGAAGTCGATAAGCCGGAATCCCAAAGTGCATCATGCCGCCGGGCAAGGGTCCTGCTTCGAGGATCGTCACTTGGTGGCCGAGCAGCGCCAAATGGTGAGCGCAGGAAAGGCCGCTTGGACCGGCGCCGATGACGAGCACCTTCTTTCCGGTCGCTTTCGCCAAGATCTTGGGGGTCCAGTTTTCGGCCAGTGCCTTGTCCCCTAAGAACCGCTCCACGGCGTGAATGCTCACGGAACCGTCAAGTTGCTCGCGGTTGCAGGCAAGTTCGCAGGGGTGGTAGCACACCCTGCCGTGCACAGCCGGCATGGGGTTGTCGTTCAGGATGGTCTGCCAAGCTTCAAAGAATTTGCCTTCGGTCGCAAGGGAGAGCCAAGCCTGAATGTTTTCGCCTGCCGGACACGCGTTGTTGCAGGGTGGGAGGAGGTTTAGATAAATGGGCCGCTTCGTTCGAAAGGGCCCGGTGCTCTTTTCGTGAGTCAGGTCGATAGGCTGCGTCAGATCGTTCTTGTTGGCCGTCAATGCGGAACCCCCGTTCTGCCCATAGATAGCTGAGCAGACTCGGAGAGCAACGTCCTAACGTTCGATCGTTGCCGAAGGTTTGTGCCTGGAAAGCATGGCTTCAGTCCTTCGGATGGCCGTCCAGCACTTCGCGCTCGAGGACCTCGATGCGTCGTTGCGCTTCCCGTTCGGAAAGCACGCGAAGGTATTGGACTGCGAGCACGTTCACCCAGTAGATGGAGTCGCTTCGATGGATGCCGTCGATGGCGTCGTACACGAGCTCGAGGCAGAGCATGTCGTTCTCATGGCCCCGAACGAGGTAGACGCACTTTTCGCACTGTCGTTTGGCGAGAGCGTTGGTCGCGGTCCATCGAACTTCCACAAACTGTCCGACAAGGCTCAACTTCGACCGCTCGCAATTGAGGACGTTGAGCTCCATGCTTGATAGCATATCCAATCGGAAGGGCAAAGAATCTCTACGAAAGTGTAGTTTATTCCAGGAACATCAGGCGAGGCGGCGGATTTCGGCGGCACACAGCGCCCAGGCGCGTCGCCGGCACCGACATCCGTCAAGTCGACCTTCAATCGTGCGCGACCTGCGGATCATCGGACGGAAGGGTCGCCGACACCGTTCCAAAGTCCATTGTCTCGGCTGCCGTTTCCGTCATGATCGTCCATCCGGGAGAGCTTCATCGCCTTTGCATGCGAATCGGCAAAAAGAACCGCGACGAGTCCCGCGTGGCGTTCGGCGGGGGTCGACCGACATCCCCACACCCCGGGCCCGGCGTTCCCGCTTCCACACTCGGTACCGCTCCCATAGTATCCGCTGGCGACTCCGCTTCCGCGCAGGCTGGTGAGGGGTGGGTCGATCGTGTACTCTCCCCCTCCGACGGTGCCGTTGTCGCGTCGGACCCCGTTCGTGTCGGCCACCGCGATCGTTTCGGCTGTCCTCTCGATTGCAGATTCGAATGCGCAGAAGGGCAAGCCCCCGCCCGCCGAACTGCGCGAATTGCCCAGGTACTGGTAGTTGTAGCCGTAGCCCCCATAGCGCTTGCTGGGATCGTGCGCCCAGGCCTTGCCGAAGATGTCCATGGAGGCATTAGGAGCAACGAAGATCTGTTCGGCTCGGACGTAGGGGTGGAGTCGATCGGCCCATCGTACTCGCGGATTCCAGCTTGAGGGTGAAGAGGACTGCGGATAGCCCTCACTGTCCGTTACGTAAAGAGCCAGGGCTGTGCCAATCTGCTTGAGATTGGAGAGGCTGGAAGTCTTCTTAGCCGAGACCTTGGCCTGGGCGAAGACGGGGAAGAGGATCGAGGCCAACAGGGCGATAATGGCGATCACGACGAGCAGCTCGATGAGGGTGAAAGCGGCATTCTTCAAAGTGGGCTCCGCGGGCAAAGTGGCCCGACGATAGTGTCTACGGAGAGCTGCGTGGCGCCCTATTGCCTATTGCGTCGAACGCTTGCGGATTCTATCTAAATCAGTAAGTATTGATAGGACCTTCGTGGCAGGTGATCAGGGCATGGGCTCTACGTCCACGTTCCTGGCGCAAGCCCGCGATAGGCAGGGAAGTGGCAGGTGCCCCAAACTGGAAAATGGCTGCCGCTGTTGGACTCGAACCAACGACCCGCTGATTAACAGTCAGCTGCTCTACCGACTGAGCTAAGCGGCAGCGTGGAGGCGATATTCTACCGTATGAGTGTTGGCACGTGAAACCCCGGTCCCTAGCGGCTGCGAATGGAAGCGGTGGCTCGCGTCATCAGGAACGGCGCCGCATGGGCCTGCTCGCTGGCGGCCACCTGGGTCCCTAGGGCGGCCCTTCAGGCCTGATGCTTTTCTCGGCGCCAGGTTCCAGGGCTTCTCCCTTCGCTTCAACAGGTCGGCCCGTTGGACTTGCAGCGTACTTCGGGGCTGCCTCAATCCCGGGGTCTCGCTGAGCGCGACTCCGGTTACCGGTATTTGACCTCTTCGACGTCATCTTTCGGAAGTCAGTGCACCGGCTTTGCTGAACCCCGTCGACCGGCCCAGAACCTATCCACCCTTTGCCAATCGGCTGAAGGTGTCCTTATCCACGGCGCGCATTAGGCATTCGTCGTAAGAGCACATCCCGGTCCTGAATAAGTCGGCAAGCGACCGGTCCATCGTCTGCATCCCGATCTGCTGGTTGGTCTCGATGATCGAGTACATCTGGTGGGTTTTCCCTTCGCGAATCAGGTTCTTGATGGCGGGAATGCCGATCATGATCTCAAGCGCCGCAGACCGTCCGCCGCCGAGGCGCGGAAGCAGCTGCTGGGAGATGACGCCTTCCAGCGTATTTCCAAGCAAGACCCTGATCTGAGCTTGCTGGTCAGACGGGAACACGTCCACCACACGGTCAATCGTGGCGGGTGCGTTGCGAGTGTGAAGCGTCCCGAAGACCAAGTGGCCCGTTTCGGCAAGGGTCAGCGCAGCTTCGATGGTTTCCAGGTCGCGAAGCTCACCCACCAAGATGATGTCGGGGTCTTCTCGGAGCACCGCGCGGAGTGCATTGTGGAAGGAATACGTGTCGCTGTGGAGTTCCCTTTGGTTGACGATGCACTTCTTGTGGTTGTGCAGATACTCTATCGGGTCCTCGATGGTCATGATGTGGCCCGAGAGTTGGTCGTTGATGTCGTTGAGCATCGTGGCGATGGTCGTCGACTTACCAGAACCCGTGGGACCTGTCACCAGAACCAATCCGGAAGTTCGATTGCACATGTCCCGGATCACGTTTGGCAGCCCCAAATCCTCGAACGCCGGGATCTTCGTGGGAATGGACCTCAGCGCCGCACCGATGCTTCCTCGCTGCATATAGACGTTGCAGCGGAACCTGGCCAGGCCCGAAACGCCATAGCTGAAGTCTGCCTCGTGGGTTTGCTCGAACTTCTGAAGCTGTTCATCCGTGAGGATGTCATAGAGCACACGACGGGTGTCTGCGCCCGTCAGGACGCTGTAGGGAAGGGCCTTCACCTCACCGTCCACACGAACCATCGGCGGCAACCCGACCGTTAGGTGGATGTCGCTTGCCCTCATCGACATCGCGGCGCGGAGGATATCGTCGAGATGTGCCTCGGAGACGTTGGCCACGTCTTCTTTGGATTCGTAATAGGACTCGGTCCGATCCTCGGCCCCGATGCCGAACTTGTTCCTGTTGACCTCGATCGAATGGATGTCGTCCGGCAGGGCGGCCGGCTTATAGGTGTTGGCAACCTTCGCGGCCTCCTCTTGTGCCAAGAGCTCTTCTTGAGAGGCAAATGGAATAGAAGAATCAAGGGGTTCGTCTTGAGAGGCGTGCGCCGCATGCAGGGGCGGCTCCACGAGGGGCGCCTCTGGATGCGCAATCGGAGCAGCCTGTTCAATGCTCTCGGAGCTCCCTGCTGGGCTTGGGTCTTCGGCCTGGAGCGCTGCGGTCACGTCATAGACTCGCCTCTCGTCCTCGGGAATCGCGTCGAACGAGGGAGCAGCGGGCTCTTGGGCTTCGATATGAGCCCGTTGTGCGTCAGATTGAGAAGCTGCATCAGGCTCTCCTTCCTGCTGCTGAAGTACGCGAGTCCAAAACGGTTCTGCCATAGGGGATTTCTCCTAAGATAGGCTCATTGAAGCGGCTTCCGAGATCGCGGCCGTAGCGCCGCGAAGCAATGTGTCGGTCGTTTCCGAGCCAAGGCCCAGGCTCTGGATGGCCCATCCGGGCAGCATCAAGGCTTCGTTCTCCGTGTCCGCCTCCTGTGCGCCCTTGATGGCCCAGCTTGCGAGCATGCTGCCAATGCAGGTGCAAGCCCGAATGGCCCCGGCTTCGGGGGTGCAATCGTCGGGGTCCAGATAGCGAAGTCCGCTGACCAACTGATCAGGAAAGCCCCACTTTGCCGCCGCCGCCGCCGCGACCTGCATGTGGTCGCAGCCATAAATCTGCTGTTCGGCAACGATGTCGGGAATGCCGGCCTTGACGAGGGCGACCACCGACTCGTAGTCTTTTCCGCCGTAGCGGTCGAGCAGCGTCTTTCCGATCAAGTGGATCAAACCGCAGGTGTATGCGTCCTCCGGGTTCAGCCGTTTGCTCTGCCGGGCGATGTAGCGTCCGGCGACGGCGGTGTCCACGGAGTGCCGCCACCATTGCCTTCGCCTCATTGATTCGTTGTCCGTCTTGCCGATGAACATGTCGTAGAGGCCGACGGTCATCGCGATCTGGCGGATGGACTTGAACCCGAGGAACAGGATCGCCTCCTTGATGGAGGTGACCTTCTTGGGAAGGGCATAGTAGGCCGAGTTCGAGACGGTCAGCAGCTTGGAGCTGAAGCCTGGATCGACGACGATGGCGGTTTCGATCTCCTTGCAGCTCGCCTCATCGTTGCCGGAGATCTCGAGCACCTTGTAGACGACGTGGGGCAGCACGGCAAGCTCACGCATTCTGGCGAGCAGTGCGTCGAGATCGGGCGATTCAAACTGAAGTGCGGCAGACATTTTGGGCCCTGGTTCTTTTTGGATTATCGGTCTTTGGGGATGCAATCCAAAGGTCGCAACTTGTTGCGGAGAGTTGGCCTAGGCATAGATCACCCTGAGCACCTCGTCGACCGACGTGATTCCCATTAGGATCTTTTGGACGGCGTCCATCTGAAGGGTCTTCATCCCTTCAGAGACGGCAAGATTGCGAAGCGTATGTGCAGGGGATTTGGTCAGGACGAGGTCCTTCAACGGATCCGTCATCACCATCAGTTCGTGAACTCCCGTTCGGCCCTTGTGTCCCGTGCCCTTGCAGAAGTCGCATCCCTTTCCGCGAAAGAGTGTCAGTTCGCCGCCGGTGTCCGCGCCGATCTCTTCGGGCACGGGGAAGCCGTAGCGCAGGAGGCTTTCGCGCGAGCCGACATAGGCTTCTTTGCACTTCGGGCAGATTTGGCGGACCAGGCGCTGGGCAAGCACGCAGACGATCGAAGATGAGATCAAGAACGGCTCGACCCCCATATCGATAAGTCGCGTTGGCGCTGAAGGGGCGTCGTTGGTGTGGAGAGTCGAGAGGACGAGGTGGCCCGTAAGGGCCGCTTCCATCGCGATGGTGGCCGTCTCCGTGTCGCGCATTTCGCCGACCATGATGATGTCGGGGTCCTGGCGCAGCATGGCGCGAAGGCCTGCCGAGAAAGTCATGCCGGCGCGAACGTGGACTGCGCACTGGTTGATCCCGGCGAGCTCGTATTCGACCGGGTCCTCGATGGTGATGATGTTCTGATCACCGGTATTGATCTTGTTCAGGATCGAATAGAGCGTTGTGGACTTGCCGGAGCCCGTGGGTCCGGTCACCAGGATGATCCCGAACATCTTCTGGCCCATTTCCTCGAGCGTCTTCAGGTTCTGCGGCAGGAAGCCCAGCTTGTTGAGGCCGACCTTGATCCCGCCCTTATCCAGGATTCGGCAGACGATCTTCTCACCCGTAACAAGGGGGAGGGTCGAAACACGAAGGTCGTATTCTTTTCCGCCAACCACCACTCCGATGCGGTTGTCCTGCGGGACTCGCTTCTCGGCGATGTCCATGTTCGCCATGATCTTGAAGCGGGAGGTGAGCGGCGCCAAGATCTTCCTTGGCAGGTGCATCCCCTCGATCATCACGCCGTCAATTCGGTACCGGACGAGCACGCCGTCCTTCAGTGGCTCGATGTGGATGTCAGAAGCGCGGTCATTCACGCCCTGGGCGATGATGAGGTTGGCCAATCGGATGACCGGCGCATCTTCACTCATCTCGCGGAGTTCAGCTTCGCTCAGCTCGTCGTCGTTGACAATGGGGACCTCGATCGTGCCATCGAAGTCCTTCATCACGCCGGCCAGAGCGTCGTGGACGTTGACGTCGATCTTGTAGAGCGAGCCAATGGCGCCGTTGATGTCCTCTTCCACGGCGATGTAAGGCTCAATCTCGTGCCCCGTCAGCATCCGCAGCTCGTCAATGGCGAAAACGTCGAGCGGGTTCGCCATGGCGACGGCGAGCCTGGTCTCGCGCAGTTCGAGTGGAACGGACTTGAAGCGCTTGGCGATCTGGGGCGAGATGAGCTGCAGGACTTCGGCGGTCGGCGCAACTTCGGCAAGTTCGACAAAGGGGATGCCCCACACCTTGCCGAGGCAGCGGACGCGGTCCTTCTCTTCGATGAGGCCCATGCTCACGAGCACACGGGCGATGGGTTCTGCCCCGCCCAGCTCGCGTTGCTTCTCGACGGCAACCAAGAGCTGCTCTTCGCTGATCAATCCCTCTTCAACAAATACGTCGCCCGTCAGCATAGTCAGCCCATATGGCCCGGACCTCCCGCCTGCGCAGAAGGGATCGCCAAGGGTGTGATTCCATCACGAGGCCATGCCGCATCCAGGTAGGTTTGACTGGAGATGCCGGTTTTCGAGCTTGGCGTTGAGGCCACCTCTTCCCTCGTGGGGGAGGTCGGTGAACTCAGTGAACCGGGTGAGGGGGCGGCGAGCCCCAAAACCGGGTGAATCAGCCCCACTACCCCCGCATATCCATCCCGCCATCGACCGTGATTGTGCTACCTGTGATGAAGGAGGCGAGATCGGAGAGAAGAAAGCAGGTCGCGCCTGCTATGTCCTCGGGCAGGCCAATCCGTCCCAGCGGAAAGCCCTCGATGATCTTGTCCCGGCCAAGCGACTCGAAGCTGGGGGCGGCCATGTCGGTGTCCGTCCAGGCTGGGGCAATGCAGTTGACTCGAATCTGGTCTGGAGCAAGCTCTTTGGCCATCGAGCGCATAAAAAGAATCTGCGCGCCCTTCGAGGTGGCGTAGGCCGAATACTCTGCCGATCCGCGCTGTCCGGCGGTGGAAGTGTAGATCACGATGCTTCCGCCCTTCCCGCCTGCACGCATGGACTTGACTGCCGCCTTGACGCAGAGGAACGTGCCGCGGACGTTTATAGCCATCGTGCGGTCCCAGAACTCGGTGTCCATTTCTTGGAGGAATCTCCCTTCGAAGATGCCTGCAGAGACCACAAGTCCATTGAGAGGCCCGAAGGATCGGGATGCCTGTTCCACAGCCGCTTCAACTTGCGCCTCTTCTGAGATCTCGGCTTGGAAGGCAAACGCCCGGCCTCCTTCTTGCCGGATTCCGGCGACCACTCGGTCAGCCGCCTCTTGATTGCTCTGGTAGACAATGCTGACTCTGGCGCCCGCTTTGGCAGATATCCTGGCCGCAGCGGCACCGATGCCCCGGCTTCCGCCGAAGACGAGGATGTGGTGTCCGGTGAGGTCGATGAGGGGACTAGTCATACGCCCCCTGACGATGGTTGCCTAGAAGCCTGAGCTGTCGCTCATTGCACGCCGCCAGCACCTCAGGGTTGAACTGCCAGGAGATATAAGGCGAGAACTGCTGGGCGATAAAGCGGTGCGAATAGTGCACCTGGAGCAGGTATCTCGTTCGGTCCTTGGACTTGTTAAGACTCCCTGTATGCCAGAGGTCGCTTCGAAAGAACAGGACGTCGCCCGCCTTGCATAGCACCGGCTCCAAGGTGCGGCCCTCCCACTTCGGTTCGGGCTCCTTGCCCCAATGCAGCGACTGTCCGGACTTGTGGCTGCCAGGAATCACATAGGTCGGGCAAAGGTCTTCGTCGATATCGGAAAGGTAGTAGTGTGCGGTGCAAAGGTAGATCGGGACCTGGACCTTCGGTGCGACGTCCTCGGGAAGCTCGAAGAACACCCGGTCGGTATGGGGCGACCATCCGTTGTGCCCTGGATGGCTGCGCCAGGCGGTCTCTCCGATAATGTGGCATTCGGCACCCATGGTGGCCTCAGCGAGGTCGATGACGCCTGGCCAATCGATGAACTGGAGCCAGAACGGGTCGCGGTTGAAGACGCATTTGTAGTGGTCGGTCAGGCCCTGGGCGTCGAATCCGAAGGGCTGAAGGCCATCGATCTTGCGGCATGCCTCCTCGACCAGCTCTGGCTTGAGTACATTGGGGATCAGCGCGAAGCCGTCGGCGTGCATCGCCTGCGCCATCGCATCGGTTTCGTCGGGTCGGAAGGTTCTTTGTAGGTAGTGGAAGGGTTCGAGCTTGGCCATGGCAAGTGGAGTCAGATTTCGACGCCGCAGTCGGGGGTGTCCTTCTGGAGCTATAGGCCCTGCTCAGGACTGCATCTTCGTCCGTCGTGTCCACACCACCACGATTGGCACAAAAAACACTCAACTTGGCTAGCAGGAACGACCGATATGGGCAGTACGACTTGTCAGCCGGGGCATGTCCTGCTCCTCGCTTCGAAGTTCGAAAGCGAGCTCCTGAACGTCATGCAGCCTGAGTCCATAGCATGGGGTGCCTCTCATGACGCGGCCGCCCGACCTTGAGCCGTCCTCGGTCAGGCGAAGCTCGCTCTGTGTCTGTAGTCCTCCGTGTCAACACTGGAGGACTCTTTGAGAAGGCCCTCCTGTTCAGGAGTAGGACAGGATCAGCCCCCTCCCTCGTCACGGGTTTCGCGATCTATCTTGGATTCGGCAAGCACCATTGAGAGTCCTAGTCTGGGACTGTAACTGGGCCAGAGGACGCTGCCTCCGAAACGTTGCCCGAAGCGTCGACCGCATAAATCCGATAGACATACACGGCGCCAGGAAGTAGCAAAGCATCGGTTAGCGTGGCAGTAGCGCCTGTTGCCGACGTCGTCGTGATCCTGATCCATCCTGCGGTTCCGCCTTGTTTCTGGCGCTCGAGGATCAGCGACTGTGTTCCTCCAGGCACCGTGCAGGTGATCTTCACGCGCGCGCCGCTGGCATCAAACGAGGCAGCCACATTCGTAACGGGCCTGGCCGACATCCGAATGGGAGATCCTTCGACCATCGCAGTTGATTCCGACTTCAGTCCCGCGGAGTTGGTCGCAACGACGCTGTACCGGTAGGACTCGCCGAGGTTCGTCCCATTGTCTTCCAACAAGACTTGCCCGGCATCGTTCGTGCTCCGAACGACTTGGATCGCCGCCGGCAAGGTGTGCTGGGGTAACCGGAAAGATGGCGGCCTGCCAGCGCCTCCGGGCCCCCCGGAACTCACCGGTGGCGCCTGTATGGTTGTCCGGTAGACCTCATAGGTCACGACTTCCTCTTCGACCCGCCCTGGATCGAGCTTCAGAACGATCTTGCCGTCTGAGGTCGGGGAGACTGCTCGGAGCACCGGGATGCTGGGGGGCATGCTCGGCTTAATTTTGACCTTGCCGACGGCCGAGGCGCCCGCATAGCCCCAGCGATTCACGGCAACGATCTTGTAGTAGTAGACGGCTGCCTGGCCACGTGTTGTGAGGTCGACAAAGCTCGTTGCGCCGGGACTTGTTTCGCCAAGCAGCACAAAGTCGTCGTCTGGCGGCAGATTGTCCATTCTGAATTCCCTGGCAAGTCCTCCAATTCGCACCGGGGCTCGCTGCGCGGATCGCGCGCCCGGACGTATTTGACCTGGACCCGGACGAGATTGACCGGATGCAAAGGAGAGAGCAGGGCTTGAGGTCAGGCTCGAAGTTAAGGTCCCGCCTCCGCCAGACGAAGCGACGAGACCTGACCCGATTGCGCGGAGTACGCGATAAGTGAGTTTCGAGGTGAACGAAGGCTCGTTCCAGGTAAGCGTGACCTTTCTACCGTAATTTGTTGGAGCCGCGGTCAGGTTCAACCGTGCGTTAGGGTTTGACCTCTTCAGCCGGCGGTTGACAATTTCATTTGCCTTGCTCGCTTTGGAAGACGCTCCGACGAGTGACCCTCTTGAGCCGAAAACCCCTGCCTCAGGCTGCATACGGATGGCGTTCGAGTACGGTCCCTTCATGATGTTGTCGAACTGTGCCGTTGTCTCCGGTGCTTCCTCGTCGACGAGCTTGATCGCCGTTACGGAGCTTGGTACAACCTGGGTCGGTACGCCGATTGGCTCACTTTCAAAGGGCACCCCCGATCTCGAGTTGCTTCTTAACACGGGTGTGATCCGATAGCGAACGTATCGATCCAGCGGTGCATCCTTGTCGACGAGGTTCCAGATTGCTGCAGGCATGGGCGGCTGCTTGAGAGCGCCCGTTCGGCCTTGGAAGTCGCTTGGCCCATGCGTTGGAGAACCCGCCAGTTCTTGAGATTCCCCCCTACCGATAGTGGCCAACCATGCTGCCAGATCCTTGTCCAAAGTGGCCTTGTATTGCTCTTCGCCGACGAATGCGCGTACGAAGCGGTCCCATTCCGGCCTTAGGGCGCAAAGGTCGGAGACCTTAAGGCCAGCGAAGGTGCGGTTGCCGACAGGAACAGCCGCGACCGGCGTCCAGGGCGCGTTTTGGGCCTCAGCATCTTGACGCTCTATCGTGTAAGAGAAGCTAATGTGGGAGGTGGGCGCCCCGTCCGAGATTCCGAGGGGCGGCGCCCACATCACATTGACTTCTGGCCTCGCGACTTTGGGGTCGACCAGGCGTGCGATCACAGTGCCGTCAGCCGAGGGTGTCGCGATGTTCTTCGTTTCGATGTCAACGTCTACGGGATCGCTCATCCGCTCGAACAGATCCACGGATTGGACGCGGTAAACGACTTTTGCGTCCACGGGTGCGCCACCGTCTGTGTAGCTGATCAGATTGGCGGCCAACTTCCCATCTTTGGTTTCCGATGCGGTCAAGACGACAAGTCGATTCCTGTTCAGCTGCTCGAAAGGACCGTCTCCGACTTTCCGCGATACCAGGAACCGTAGGGGCCCCTTCTTCGTTTCGTCGTAGCCAGCCGGCAGATCGATGTGCAGGTCGATCTTTGCCTGAAGCAGGATGGAGCCTCCCGGAGTGGCGCCCGGTTTGGGCAGTCGCGCTCTCTGGCCGGTCTGGACCGGTTTGCTGACCACGGGTGCATCGACTTTGGGGTCGGAGCCGACGGTTACCGAGGCTGAACCGACTGAAACCTCTTGGCCATTGAGCATGCCTCGGACCTCATATTGGTAGGTTTTGCCGATCTGTACGGCCGTATCCATGTACGTGAGACCAAGATCGGCGGCGGCTCCCGGGCTGAGGCTGGCGACCATCATCATTTCGTCGCGAGCATCCCGCGTGGCCTCATCTTCGTCCTTGGCTTTCTTTTGGGCGGCGCCACCCGCAGGAAGCTTGCCCTCCTTGATTCGCCCGAAATACCCCGCCAAAGTTGGATTTGCCAGAGAAGCCCTCATCATTCGGGTTTCTACCGGTCCCCTTTGGTCGGCAATCGCCTGCCGGGAAACCGCCTCCAAAGCGGCAAATTCGGCTTTCGAACTAAGCCGCTGCCTTGGGGCAACGGCGGGTTCAATCCGGATTGGCCGAAAGGCCGTGGGGGTGCTGTTGCGGACTTTCGCCGACGCCACGACTTCTTGTCGGCTGACGCGGGCAAAGGGCTGGCTACCCTCCTGGCGGTAGATTCGGAAGCCACCATCGGGCATCGAACCGCTCTCAACGAACCAACGAAGCTGAACGCGCGGCTTGTCGCCCACAAACGAGGCTGCGAACACCGTTCCCTGTGGCGCCAGAACAGGGCGCAGGTCGATTCCGATGACTCGCCAGGCGATAGCCAGCGAGGCGATGCTCGCAAGACCGATCAACGTGAGATAGCGTCTATTCATGAGTTTCTCCAGGTCGTGTTTGGAGGCTAGACAAGTCAATACACTCCGGGGGTCCCAACCTCGAAGTCAGCGTGGAGAGAGAAGTCTTTTCGGCCAACGGAAAGCCACGCATCGGCGCGGCCCTTGGCGGCGAAACCCACGCCCTCCACGTATTTGGCGCCTACGACCGCGGCGACTCCACCGCTAACGTCGACGTTTATGGGGCCAAGCGTTCCTGTGAAACTTGCCGCAGCGCTGAAGCCGAGTGCACCCGATAGCGAGGTTCCACTTGATTTCTTCGAGACGTAGAGCCCACACCAAGCCGTGATGTCAGCGCTTGCGGCGACATTGAGCTTTTCCCAGCCGAATTCCGCGCCAAAGTGCATCCCGACGATCATTCCGAACTTGAGGTCGAAGGAAGATCCCACGAGCTTGTGGTCCGTATCGGGGCCGTATTTGAGAAGAACATCCATTCCCAACTGGCCATAGGCCTGGCCGACTGGCGTCGTGACAGTGACCGACACGGGGTTTGTGAAGGATGGCTGGCCGAAGTCCGGTACGCTCAAGGCGTCGCCCGCCTGGAAGTGAATCTGCCTTTCATCGATCTGAAGGCGGAACGTGCCGTTCGCGGCGATGACTGGGTTTGCCTTGGTGGGGAAGTTCAGGTCCGCGCTTAGGCTGGCAAGAAACTCCTTCAAGGCCGCATCGTAATGGATGTTCCCGTGAATCAACCGGTCCTGGGCAGGCGGGTTTGCCGCCGTCAGGAGATAGCACTTGCCGTCGAGGTCGATCCAAAATCCGTTGCCGAAGGAGGCCGTTAGGACGAGCTCGCCCCAGAGGGTGTACTGGTCAAGGGTTCGAACCCCGACCCCCGCGCTCACAATCCATGCGTCGGGCTGGTTCATTCCAGGTGGGCGAGGCACGATGTCGTAGTCTTTTGCCGGAACGCCAATCTGGGCCACAGTCGTGTCCTTGGGAAGGATGTTCTTCGCAATCGCCCCCATGAATTTGTGAAGTTCGAGGCCCGTGTTGCCGAGCTTGATTGCCGTCGAAATGGAGGCCGTGCCTCCCACGTACCAGCCATCCTTCGAAGCAAGGAAGTCGATGCCTATGCCTGCGCCAGCGGGCCCAAAACAGTTAAGGAAAAGGTCGACCTTTCCCTTGATCATGTTGACCGGCTGATTTCCGGCACTGTTGAAGTAGGTGGTCCAAGGTTGGTTTTTAGCGACCCAGCCCGTTGTTGACGTGATGGTCTCTGAATTCAGTGAGCCGGAGATCCTCCCAACCTTCGGTACGTCGATATCGACCGTCAGCCCGTTCAGGCTCACCGTTGGAGTTCCTGAGCCGCCATTGATCTCTAGCCCGTCAAAGCCAATGCCGCCTGAAACCGGCAGGCTGGCGATTGACACGCCGCCCGTCAGAGTCACGCTGGGTCCTGCACCTAGTGCAAACTTGTCGACCAGGATGGCGACTGGTCCGAACCTTATGGTCTTTGGCGTCGGGAGGTCGACACCAATCTGGCCGCCGACCCAGTCCCCATTGGTGTCGATACCTACGTCCTGAAACGTGACCACGAAACCCTTGAGCTGTTTGAGAGCGGCGAAGTTTGTGTTGTCCGGCACTCCAAGAGTTCCTGTGATCAGGAACGTCGCCACTTGATTCGTGTACTGAATACTGCCTTTATCGATTTGAAGCTGGAGGCCAAGCTGCTGGATCGTTACGGGATCGGTAGGGTCTACCGTCAAGAAGTACGTGCCGGTATTCGTCAGGCCGGCGCTCAGGTTGAGTTTCGTATTGCTCAGGTTGGTGAGAGTGATGTATCCGTCGGCCCGGAAGTCTGTGATGGCGTTCTTGAGAAAGGAAATGGAGACGCTCGTGACTCCGGTGTTCTGAGAGTTCAACCCAGGCAGTTTGAGGGTCGTTGGGTTGCCTTGCAACGACACAGACCCGCTGATCCCGGCCGAATCGAGCACGCAGTTGTCGAACCCAATGGTTCCGATTTGGTCTGGCAATTCCAGCGTGGCTTTCTTGATATAGAGGCCCATCCAGCTTGGTGTGGCAATGAAGTCGAGGCCCTTTCCAGTGGGTGGATCGAACGCCTTGGCGTTTGGGTCGAGGTCGAGGGCGACGTTGGGCCCGCTGCCACTGGCTGGCGCGGGAATACTGAGATGGAACTTCTTCCAATAGACGTCGATGGCCGAAGCCTGTGGTGGGAAGGTAATGGTAACGTTCGGCTTCCCGATGGAAGGCTGCGAAGTATTGACGGGCGCCGAAAGAGTGACCGTGATATCGCTGATCTTGACTCTGCCTCTGTTCGGGTCGCCTTCGGGTTTCGTGCCGAAAGCTACCGGCAGCACCCAGTCGAGATTGATGGTTCCGGTAACGAGGCCATTGGTGATCTTGCCGGTCGCACCCTTGATCTCGACGCCGAAGTTCGACGGGTTGAGGCAATCACGCAGCTTCCTCGCCGGAGCGAGATTGAAAAGTCCCGTTGAGGCATAGAGGACGCTGTCGTTGTTAAGGCTGAGCGAGAAGTTTGCGCACGATGGTTGCCCTTCCTCATCGATCGAGAAGCCGCTTGCAGTCACCCAGAGCTCATCACCCTTCTTGAGAGCAAGATCGCCAAGCGGAATCGCTACGGTAACTTGTGCGTTGGCACCATCGACCGAGAACTTTGAAGTCGGCGTGTTGTTCTGGACGCTGCGCTCGAAGCTTGCGGTGAAGGACCCATCGACGATTCGAATTCCATAGAGCAGCTGGACGTCCTTGGCCTGGAATCCCACGGCCGTCTTGAAGGTGCCCCCCTCTTCAATGTCCAGAGTCTTGATGAGAGCCTTGACCTGTCCAGGCTTCGCCGGATCGTCGGACGACATGTTCAGGGCGACTTCCAGGCCGCCAGATGCCACCGAATTGGCGGTTGTTTCCTCAAATCTCAGGTACCTCACGTCCGTCTGCTGCACTTTGCGCAGCATCACAGACAGCACCGTATCTTTCTTGATCGTAAAGCCGACGGACCCAGGCAGGATTCCCTTTATGGGTTGAGTGTCGGCAGTGAATTTGTAGGTACCGCCGGTGACTTTGATGGGGCTCTGCGCCTGAGAGCTGTGAAGGAGCTGGGAATAGTTGATGCGGCCAACCTTCTTCTCCTTTTGAAACGCACGAACATAGATGTCCCCGCTTCCGCTGGAGTACTTGGAGCCGGAGTCTGGGCCAGCCATGCTGGTTCGATCCGTCGTCTTGATGTAGACGTCGAAGCCTTTAGGGGAGGAATAGTCGCCCAGCAGCATCAGCACCTCTTCCCCTTGCCTGCCCGTGGCGTGAGCGGCGCAAAGGAGAATGGCAACCACAGACAAAACTCCAACTCCCCGGAGTTTTGAACGCGAAAGCGTAAGCAAGCTGAGATTCAGGTTCATGTGCGTTCCTCTGCGGCAACCCGTTCAGCGTTGCCTGCTTGGCGATTACCCGTCAGCTTGCGCCAAGGAGTGTGACCAAACCGTGACGAATGTCGTCACGGTTGCTCTAGTAACATGACCTCAGATGGATCAGGAGGGACCTTACTTTCGGCCCGGTGGCACGCTAGATCCAGCTTCGCCAAGCTACATCGAGCGGGCAGCAGACCGCCAGTTGCTGTCGGCGCTACTAGCGCACGAGTACGTCTACCTCCTCGACTCACGCCAAAAGGGAAAGTCGTCGCTGGTTGCAAGGACGATCGAGAAGCTGCAGGAAGCAGGCGTGACGACCATCAAGCTCGATCTCCAGCGGATTGGCGCGAACGTCACACCTGACCAGTGGTATGCAGGCATCCTGGTCAGCGTGGGACAACAGCTGGGAAACTCGAAAGAACTCTTTGATTACTGGCAAGCGCACCAAATGGTCGGACCCCTTGCGCGATTCATCGGTACTCTCCACGAGGTCTTGTTAGCGAATACAAGCGGCCCAATTGTCTTCTTTATCGACGAAATTGACTTTGTGCGCGCATTGCCCTTTTCGACCGACGAGTTTTTTGCTGGCATCCGCGACTGCTACAACCGTCGTTCGGAATCCGAATCCTTCCAACGATTGACTTTCTGTCTGGTCGGCGTCGCAACACCCGGTCAACTCATCCGCAATCCGGAAGTAACCCCCTTTAACGTAGGGCAACGCATTGAACTCTCGGACTTTGGGCTCGAGGAAATCCGCAGCTATGGGGCAGAGCTCGAGACTCCGGAGAGGGATGGTGCCCAGCTCATCGCGAGGGTCCATTATTGGCTGAACGGGCACCCTTACCTCACTCAGGTCCTCTGCAGCCACATCGCGGCAGACAAGTCAATCCGGTCCCCTGGAGCAGTAGACCGTTTGGTGCGAGCAGTCTTCTTATCACCCGAATCAAGGCAGAGTGAGCCCAATTTCGCCGATGTGGAGCGACGAATTCTCGAGCCGAACCTGCCAGACCTTGCTCCTGATGAAAGTCGTGCACAGGTGCTTGATCTGTACGGCAAACTCCTACGAAACAAAAGCGTTGAGAAGTCGGCAGAGAACCCAATCGTGGCCACTCTGCGACTCGCTGGAGTTGGTCTTGAAGATAGACACACACTGGTTGTACGAAATCGGCTCTATCGAATCGTCTTCAACGAGAAGTGGCGGCGTCAAAGCCTGCCAGACGCCGAATCACGACGTGTTCGAGGTGCGGCGAGGCTTGCGGTTTTACGGACCGCCTTGGTCGCTGGGGCAATCGTGATCGGCACATCAAGTGTTGCTGTCGCGATGTGGAGGCTATCGCGCGACAAGTCAAGGGCGAACATTGCCCTGAGTCAGCAAAGCAGGGAACTTGAGCGGGCTGCCGGAGAAAGAGAACAAGCCCTTAAGGACCTCAAACTCAGGAACACCGAGCTTACGGAGATATCAGACGAGCGCCAGCGTGCCTTGAGCAGGCTGGAAACTCAAACCCGTGAACTGCTGCGTCTCTCGCAAGAGAAGGAAGAGGCGCTTGTAAGCCTCCGGAAGAAGACTGAGGACCTGACCTATTCCGACTATATCGGGAAGATCGCCGCTGCCGAAAGTGAACTCCAGATCAATCGGTGGACCGAGCTTCCAAGCATCATTAAGGAAACCGAGAACAACCCGAATCGTGGTTGGGAATGGGGGCATTTCGCGCTAGCGGTGCACTACGGTACGCGGGAAGACGCATTCACCAAGTGGAGCGTCATCGAGTCCCGGGCCAATGGAGACCCTTCGGTCGTCACGCAAGTCGGCGTCTATGAAATCCGGTCTGGCCGATACGTTCGAACTCTCTCTTTCCCTATCAGCCGTCCAGTAACACCACAGTTCCGCAGTGGCAACTATCGCGTGATGTGCGTCGAATCGACGCGGGGCAGCGCCATTTTTGATGCGAAGACCAACAAACAACTGACAAAGGATCGAGCTTATTCTACGATCTTCGACTTGGAACCTCGTCGACGACTCTATCTCATCTCTGAGCCGGAGACGAGTGACGCTGTTCAGCTTCGTACGATTGACGGGGACAAGCTGATTTGCGCCTATGCTGGACCCGTAGAGGCGCGAGCAGCCCGGATCCTTCCCGACGGCTCCATCATCGGGATTTTCGCGACCGAAAAGGACAACGTCGGCGAAGTTCGACATTGGGATCGTGCCGGCAAACTCCTGGATTCAGCTCCTTCCGATCAGCAATGGGCGAACTACGGGAATGGCCTAACGGTGAGCTCCGACGGCAAGATGTACGCAGCCTGGGGACACAACGTCAAGGTCGAAATACGAGCAGTTCAGGGGCACCGTAGGATTTGCGCTCTGCCTGACTTTCAGCGCACCGTAACGGACCTGCGGTTCTCTGATGATGGCAGGAGAGTCTTGGTGGGATGTGAAGACGGGATCGTGTACCTGTTTGAGGTTGAGACCGGAAAGATAGTGTCACGATTGTACGGAAGCCACGCGGCGATCAGGAGTATTGCCTTTCTGAACTCAGGCACGGGATATGCGGCACTGGACGGCAGAGGATTCCTAAGAACCTGGAATGCCGTTCCGGAAGAAGGAACCAAGTCCTACTTGGAACCTGGAACACGTGCGACGCAGGCCACTGTCGATGCAAAAGGGAGGGCGCTGTTGACGGTTCTCGACGATCGTAGGTTGGCCACCAGGGATCTCTTGACCGGCGACTCAAAGGTGGTGCCGATCGCCAACCCAGAGCAGGTTGCCGTGATATCGCTGGCCCAAGGCTGCGACCAGTACTTCCTTGCTCGGAACAACGGAACCATCGAGCGGGTCTCTGGACTCACTCTAAAGCAGGCCGCTCGGAACCGGATCTTCTCTTCAAAGCCGACACGCATCGATTTCTTGCGCGGGGCAAAGCGGCTATTCGTCGCCACAGAGGATCGCAGGTTTGCGCTTCTGGATTCGACGTCACTCAGTTTGGTCGCCCGCATTGAACCACGAGCGATCCACAAACCAGAGGACTCGAACGGCGTCGACCTCAATGACACGTTCGCCTTCGACCAGGAAACCCCACAGTTCGCAACCTATGTCGCGACCGTCGGGAAGGTCCAGATCTACTCCTCTCAAACCGGAAAGCTCATCAACGAGTGGGATCCAGGTCGGCCAGTGTTGTGCATGACCTTTGTGAATGGCGGCAAGCAACTTGTGGCCTCCCTCGCTTCGGCCTGGTGGGTCAGAGACGGGCAAACCGTGATTTTCGACGTTCGAACTGGACGCCGCTCATTTGAATTCAAGCACCCAGCGCAGACCGTAAATCTCCTCGAATACGCTCCAAAGACAAGGCGCCTTGCAGGCAAGACAAGCGATCAAAGGGAAGGCGACCGGGTGGTTTACGTCTGGAATTTCGACACACGACGGCTGATTGGCGAGCTTTCCACCCCATTCTTCATCACAAAGCTATCCTTCTCGCCGGATGGCGATCGGATTCTTACTCATTCTGCAAACAACGCGACTCGCCTTTGGGACAGTGGCACGGGTCAAGAGTTGTTCAGGCTGCCCGTGAACGGCTTTGCGCAGTTTTCGGTTGATGGTCGACGCATCATTCAGTTGCAGCCCGACGGCGGAGTGCGAGTGTGGAACAGCCTGCCATGGCGGACCTCACAGAAGCGTGGTTCGAAGTAGCGTCTCGTATGCTGGAACTCGGAATTCCACGCGTCCATCTCTTGCCAGCGATACGAGGCCAGCCGACCAGAGTCGCAACCGAGTTGTCTTCGAAGCGAACTCCTCTCCTTGAAGTAGCCTTCTCACCTCGTCCTCGGTGTCCTTGTCTCGCGTTGCCTCGGCTAGGATTCTGTGGAGGTGGTCGCTAAAGGGTCCATCCTCCCAAGCTATGTTGCTGCGAAGCTCATCAATCGATCCACCTTGGTGCAGGAACGAAAACACCTTGCGAGCAAGATAAGGATGGCCCTTAGTGAGCTCAAAAACATAGGGTGAGAGATGGCTGACAGGTGCCCCGTACTTGGCGCCAAGTTCTCTGACCTCGTCTTCAGTGAAATCGCGCAAGCTGACCCTTGTTCCCACATTGAATGGCGATTGATTGATGTCTTTGATGAACAAGTGGGCCTCGTTGGCGTAGCTGATCAGTATTGACATTCGTTTCCAAGGTCCCTCGGGCTCCAGCAAGCGCCGGTTGTGCCAGCTCCTTACGAGGCCGAAGAAATCGTCAGCGTAGTCCGTCGCAAAAACGCGGTCCACTTCGTCCATGGCCCAGCACACGCGTCCATCCGTTTGACGCAGGCAATTGTCAATCTGCTGATCCAAGTTCGAGTTTGGCCCGACCCATTCGTTCCAAGAAGGATCATAGGTCAATCCCAGTTGAGTCGCAAACGAGTGGATAAGCGTTCGATAGAAGGCTGGAGCCCGGGCAATTTCCGTCTTGCCGAGCGTTTGAAAGTCTGTGACGACAACTTTCACGCCCCTCTCGCGGAGCCGTCCGGAAGATCTCGCAATAAGCGAGGTCTTGCCGACTTGGCGTGGACCAAAAACCAACACCACGGGCTCTCCCGCAGCCAGGGAGGCATTTGTGACTTGGTCTGCTCTTCGTTCCACATAGAACCGCGATTCCGCCGATAGGTGATCGACTGACTCGGGGCGCAATGTCTCGATACCAGTAGATGACGTGTAGAACTTATCCGGTCTAGTCATCCCTTGGGCCTCGATGGCCTCCAGCGAAGCAATCGATGGCGTCTGTCCGAAGTTGTCGTCCAGCATCTTCTCCAGAGCCTCATATTGCTTCAGGGCCATGGCCTGGTTATCAATAGCGGCATAGCTTCGGATAGAAGCTCGAAACACCTCCTCACGTTGGGGTGCCAAGACGATGGCCGCGTTAGCAATGCGGACGGCTTCGACGCCTTGTCCACTGCCAGCCAGACTCAAACACAAACTCTCAACAGTCTTGCAGAAGACTTCCTCAAGTTGACGGCGGTATGGATAGACCCAATCGGCTTCGATTGGCAAGAGGAGTGGCCCGCCATAGAGAGCAATCGCTTCTGTGGCGCGCAGGTTCTCGCTTTGATCCGGATGGCCACCTTCAAGTAACGACAGGAATCTCTCCACATCAGTTTCGAAAGCGCTCGTAGAGAGTATCGTCTTCGATAGCGCCGTGCTCATGTATGCTCCGCGCTCGACTCCGACTTCGATGGCATCTCTCACGTCGGCGATGGCTCTTCTCAAGCATTGAGCCTGACGGTCACCATCCGAGTCGGGCCAGAGCAGGTCTCGCAGAGTGGCGTTCGCGATCTCTCGTCCTTTGTTCAGAGCCAGCAAAGCCAGCAATGCGGCAGCCTTTCGCGAACGAAACGAGGCTTGCACTGCATCAGGCGATAACACTTCGAATCGCCCCAGCATTCGTATCTGCCACATGCCGATGCCTTTTACCCGATGCGTTCGGGTTTGATTGCCCGACCGGTCGACATCCGAGGTATCGAAGGCCCGACCATGAAGCCCCACCATGGAGAGAACCGGGTTCGTAGAGGCCAGGTTCGACACAGCAGCGAATGGGAGCTCTCACCTTAGCCAACCTCATCGCCATAGCTGTTGGTCGACGTTGCTCTGCCGCATCCTTTGGGGCAACAGTTTTTTTGCCAATCTTTCAACTCGCGCTCAATGAGGGGGAGAACAGAGTCCTACGTCAGGACCTCGTTGATCGCTGCTAGGTCTATCTTGCGTGGGCGGAACCCCTGAGTTCATCGACCTTCGGCCACGGTAGGTTCGTTTACACCGCCTAGGTGAATGGCGTCCAAAACCTTCTGGGCCCCCAAATGAACTCCACTCAGTCTCCAAACCGTGGCACCGTGGGCCTGAAACACCGATTCACGACGCATCCCATGCGCTTCGGCCCCCGGTTCTCGTTTGCGGGTCTGTGAACGGGCGTATCGGCGATTCTCACAAACCGGATTGAATGGGTCGTTTCACTTCCTGCTGCGTGACGGACTTCGTCACGTTTCCGTCACGCTCCCAATGTTAGGCTACGAAATGCAGATTCCAGGAACTCCCTGAATCCAAGCTGATCTGCTGATGACGCCTATGAGAAACACTGAATGCAGGAATGTCGAATCTAGAAGAACTGGCAGCAATAGGGCACGCGTCAGGCCAAGTCTCGTCTCGACATGGGTCTCAGTAGCCTTCATCTTCGCCGCCACTCCGACAAGCGCACTTCTTGTGGGCCACCAGCGCGCCATTGGAGGATCGGGTTCCCAGCTCCGTCCGCGCAATGACCAAGCTTCTCTTCGCCAGGCTCCCTTGTCCAAAGAGCGCCAACGGCTTGCACAACGAACCGCTGTTCTGCGCCTTGTCGGAGTTGACGATCTTAGTCAACTGGGCTCGTTGAACCTCGGAGCCCTTTCTCAAAGCGCTAGGGGGTTGACGACAATCCTGGCGGAGGGCGGGCTGGCAATCCCATCTGCAAGGTCTGGCGGCAAGGCGGCACCGTATGCTCGAGCGAAGCAGCGAGTCGGCACGGTTTGGCAGTCTCTTAGCGGGACCGGAACGTCGCTAGAGGTCATTACGCCCCAACAGCTTCAAACAAGGCTCGGGCAGTTCAAGCAATCCCAGCAAGGCAACACGGCTCAGGGTCTGACGATCGACCTGAACGCTGCCTATTGGGTTGCGCATGAGATAAACATCCCAGACAACTACACCGTCGTACTCAAGTACCCACATGAACGGCTGGTATTGATCGCAGACAAGATCACCTTTGGCCAAAACGTGCAGTTCACCTATGAACGAACGCCTGTGACACCGTTGGTCAAGCCCTCGCCAACCCCATCCGCACCAGGTGCTCAGATTGACGAAAATACACTTGAGAAGGGCGGCACCGGAAAGCCGGGCTTTGCTGGAGGCGCCGGCCAATCGGGCCTGCACACCCCCGACAAATTCAAGAATGATCCCGGACCCGAATATGAGTTCTGGACCCTTGATGCCGAAGGACCCAATCCAATCATCGACGCCGGCGGTGAGGATGGCCAAGACGGCGGCCCCGGAGGTGACGGTGGCCCGGGAGGCAAAGGCGGAAAGGGCCTTAACGCCAAGCGGCTCGCAAACAACGGATTCGACGGCGGAACAGGTGGAAAGGGAGGGCGCGCCGGCGACGGAGGGAACGGCGGCACCGGCGGTAACGGCGGCCGAGTTCGGATCTTTGCGCCACCATCCGAAATCCTCCAAATCGGTGGCAAGGGCTACACTTTCGAGGTTTCCGGAGGCAAAGGCGGTGCCGGTGGTCCCCAGGGCAGCGCGGGCGCCGGAGGCGAGGGGGGTGATGGTGGCGACGGCATTAGCGGTGTTACCAATAAGAGCCCAGGTCGAAAGGGTGCTGGCGGCCCGCAGGGCGACCCGGGCAATCCAGGTGCCGCTGGGCAGGCTGGCACGGTCGCGGGCACCGATGCGGTTCAGTTGATTCCAATCTCGCCAAATGACTATGCCGGAGAGCTCTGGAAGCCCCTCATCGGGCAAGTATCCGGCAGCAATCAGGTTTCGTACGAGGTCAGGAAGGGGGATCAGGTCACGCTTACTGGCAAGAACTTCGCTCCTGGGGACACCGTTTACATTCGATGCAACGGGCAGATGGCGCCTTGTCAGACGGTGTTCATCTCAGGGGGCAACAATCCGCTGGACGACAGTCTCCTCACTTTCATGGTCCCAGCTTCCGATGGGGCAAAGGCTCCGATCCAAGTTGTGCGTAACAGCGGCGTGAAATCTTCAACGGCAACACCGCTCTACGTGTTGCCGGTCTTGGACCCATCTCTTAACGGTCTACGCGCCAAACCCAACGACACGATTACGCTGACGGGCAGTGGTTTCACACCAACGATGTCTGTGTTCGCCTTTTGGGAAGGTCAATCCGCCGATGTTTCGCTAGACGAAAACAACGCCAATAGCCTAACGTATGTCAATGCCACCCAAGTCAAGTGGCGCGTGGTTAGGCCAGCAAACAAAGCTTGTGGCGACCAGGCAAGAGAGCCGGTCAAGCTTGAGGTGAGATCGATCCCAGAAAACAAACGAAGCAACCAGATTTCGGCAAACTATGACAACTATGTTATGCTGGTTGTCGGTGACTCGATGGCTTGGGGAACCGGCCTTGCCGACTCCCAAAAGCACCACTACTTGCTGGCAGAGCACATTAAGAACACCGTCCTCAGCCAAAACAACCCTGGCCGAATGCAACTCAGTCGTGTCGTGGTTGCTCACACAGGCGCCATCCTCGGTTGGGACAGTCAGCAAAGTCAGGAGCAGGCTGCAATCGATGGCGAGGTGCCGACGAAGTTCCCTTCGATCAAGAAGCAATTGTCTGATCACGAAGGCGAGCTCGCTCCGTACATCGACCTTGTCGTCATGTTCGCAGGAATCAATGACTTTGGAATGACCAACATCTTTAACCCAGGCACATCCTTCTCGACAATAGAGTCGAAGGCCGACCTGTACCTTGGAACTCACCTTACCGCATGCCTCAAGCTTGCACTCCAGAAGATGCCTACCTCCAAAATCGTGGTCTGTGCCTATCATCGGCCGGTAAGTGTGGATACGGATTGGGGAAAGCTGAAGCAGTTTGAACTCCTCGACTGGTACCTGCAGAAGGAGATGTGGAAGGGATTCGCCGGTGGCGCACCTTATAACGACACGAATCGTGACACTGTGGTAAAGAACGCCGAAAAGTGGCACGAATACTCCTCGCAAAGGATCGCGCAAACGATATCCAGTGTCAACGTTGGCCTGGCATCGCCTCGCGCATTCTTTGCCAATCCTTACCCGGTCACTACCGCTGAGCAAGAGAAATACGTGAACAGCATTGCCATGTGGACGGGCAAGAATCGACACGTTTGGAGTCCAGAACCGTCGCTTCACAAGAAGTGTGGCCACAACCACAATAACTCTCTCAACTTCGCCCATGATCCAGATGAAATTGACCAAGTGATCTCCGCACGCATCGACGCGGTGAACACCCACTCTTTGAGAATCAACGAGGACACAGATGATGACCGTAAGCGGGTTGGCTACTCGAGCGCGTCTTGTCATCCTAACGCAAAGGGTGCTTACGACTACTTCGAAGCAATGCGAGTGGCTCTTGGTTTATAAGCCGCGGGATAAGCGGGCGTTTCCGATGGAAGGGCAACTATGAGTAAGCGAGTACGAAAGCATGCCTGTGTCGGAGCCTGGAGTCTTGCGGCACTGGCACTCGGCCAACAAAACATCAAACCCCTTCGGATGGAGGGAACAGATGCGGGAAAGCTCAATAACGAGGGCATCGAACTATCTCTTAAAGGCAAGTTTCGAGAGGCTGTCACCAAGATCGACCTGGCTAGTGTGAATGACCTAACTAGTCCGATCCCTTGGATCAACGGATCCTGGCTTCAGCTTGAGCTTGGAAGGCACGCGGCGGCGTTCACTGCTATCAGGCAAGCACAGCTGATGGGTGATGCTTCTCTTAGGAGGCTTACACTGGACATTGAGGTCGAAACCGCTCGGGGACAGCTTGACAAGGCATGGAGCGGCGTTCGCCAGGCGGAGTTTCAGAGGCCTGAAGAGCCCTATGTCCATATGGCAAGGGCCAAATGGGCTGACTCGGCTTCGCGGTCAAGAGTTGCTGAGAGATCTCGCTGGCAAGCCTATCGGTTTGGGCGCGAAGTTGTCGTCGATTCCAAGCCCTTCAGCACATCGGATCTGCAAGGGGACTTGGGTCCAAAGGGGGCAGGTGTAGTGGAAGGAAACGTGCAGTCCTTTGGAGGCTCGGGCGCGGTTGCGGCGAGCGGAAAGTGGGTCTCGGAGACGCTTGGCGGGCAGGTCGAAGCAAAGAACACGGCCGTCCAGGCGCAGCTATCGGCCGATGGCGCTTTGGGCACCCTTTATGGAAACTACCGGACGCTAGACAGTGAGCGTCCTGGGCCGCCGAACACCCTCTTCGTGTCAACCCCGGGGGCGGCGCTTCGCTACGAGGATTGGATGCTGGGATGGCAGCGGCGCTTTGGCGACTTTACGCTGAATCTCAACCGGCGCGAGGCCATAGCGGATCTGCGGCCCGCTGCGGGAAGTCTCTTCGTCCCCAACATCGAGCAGCGGCAATGGATGGCGGAGGGGCGTTGGGACCGCGGACCGTGGACCCTTGGCGGAGGAACAAGCGTGGTTGATCGCTGGTCTGTGTTGAGCCCCGCGATCGAGCCGTTCGAGGACGTGTTTCCCAAGGGAAGCACGAGAATCTCCCATGGCTATTTCGTCTATCGAGCAGACCTATCTCAACGAAGCCGCTTGATCCTCGGAGGAACGGTGGAGGAAATCGGGGGTCACACGCATGGACTGCTTTCGGGGGAGCTTGCCCTCAAGATTTCGGGTGAAAAGTACTTCAGGATTGGCACAAAGCCCACAATGAATCGAGCCGGGACTGTCCTCTACCCTGAAGATCTTCGTGCAAGACCTCTTGGCGATAACACGATCGACCGCGTTCTCAACTCTGCCCTAACGGTCAACCGCACGACGAGCGTCTTCTCGGCTTTTGAAAAGCAAGATGAGGTGTTCGCGAACTTGGATCTCATAGCTTCCGAAGGGAAGTCCCTTCGAATCGGTGGCTTCAGGAAGCAGTTTTCAAGCGGGTTGTTCATGACAGGTGACCCTCAGCAGCAAGCGTCGCTCGATCTGTTTCCAATGGCTCAAGGCCGTGTGCAAGGTGTCGAAGCGACATACGCTCACACGGTGTCCTCCAAAGTTGAGTTGGGTGCCTATTTTGTTGCGCAAGAGAGTGAGGGAACGATCGGGACTGGAGGTGGCGGATTCAGGACGCGATTGTCCAACACGTCAGATCGCCTGGGGGGAATCACCCTCGACTTCGCCGCCGGATCGACGTCAATCGCAGTGTTCTGGTCCTACATGGGACCTCAAACCCAATACTCTTATCGGTTGAATGAGGCCACCATGACCAAGGAACTGCACCTCGAAAGAGTCGGATCCTTATCGAGCGTTAACGTCGTCGTCAAGACTCCGCTCAAGCGAGGCAGCCTCGAGTTCGCCGCCCTAAATCTCACGGGCAGCTCCTTCTACAAGGGCTATGGCGCTTCCCCATACTTCGCTGTCGGATACTCCTCGAGGTTCTAGCCAGAAATGATCCTATTGCTGCCTGCTGCCGCCCTACTTCTTCAACAAGGAAGCGCGCCCGCCAAGCTGCCCGATTTCACTGGGCCGAAGAAGAGGGCTGTTGTCGCCAGCTTCAAGCTGGCCATCGACAAGTGGACCATTACAGCCACGGCGCCCTCCGGGGGGACAACCGACACACAGGTGACGATTACCCAGACCGATACTCTGGGCGCCGGCGTGGCGGACATGTTGGTGACGGAACTCATCGCGTCGAAGCGTTTCCTCGTCTATGAAAAGAAGGACGACGAAGACCTCGCTAAGGCCATTGGAGCACGGGGCGGAGCCGGAACAGAAAGTCAAGGAGAAGCGCCACAAGCCAAAGCGCTAGGTGCGCAAGTCCTCTTGAAAGGTTCAATTACCGAACTATCCTTCAGGAAGAAGCTCAGCAGCATTGCCATCCCGGACCTTGCAGATGTTGTGGGTGGCGCGGCGAATTTCGTGGCCACCGTGGGCATCGACCTGAAAGTCATCGACATCGAATCGGGCTTGATCCTCGATTCGGTTCAGGCAATCGGAAAGGTCGGCGCCAAGTCGAGCACCCTTGGCTTTAAGCTCGAAGGAATCGACTTCAAGCAAACGACCTTTGAGGACAGTCCGATCGCCAAGGCGATGAGGGCTGCTGTGCGTGATGGAGTCCAGAAGGTCTGTGCCAGGCTCGACCGTGTTCCGTGGGAGTCACGGGTTGCGCTCGTGTCCGAGACTGAAGAAGCGAAGCTGCTGTACCTTGCATTCGGATCGGAATCAAACATTCCGGTAGGCACCGTCTTGGAGGTGTTCCGTCCTGGCCGCCCCATCGTCGACCCTCAATCGGGCGAAGTGTTAGGCCAAGAAACTGCAAAAATCCTAGGCAAGTGCCGAGTGCAGACGCTGAACCCCAAGTTCTCCATTGCCGCCATCCTGGAAGGCTCCGACTTCCAAGCTGGAGATGCCGTGAGGCTCCCGCCCAAATCAGGAAGCTGAATGCTCTTCGATCAGCCAATCCTAACGGAAGGGGAAAACTGGTCGTTCACCGTGAAGTGGAGAGCTCGACGCCTCCTTAGGGGAGTTCAACGTGTGGGGCCACCTCGTCCGTCACATCTCAACCCTCTGCCGCTTGGGCCAGCAGGAGGCGGCTTCGTCGGCGGTGAGCTCCTCAGCTGTCGACGTCACTCCAGAAAACAAGCGCCTGCTGAGGATCAGGGAAGTGTCTGAGAGGATCGGCTTGAGCCGCACGGTTACCTACAAGTTGATCCATGGAGGGCAGATTTCGGCCACCCGCATTGGCCACCCTACGCGCTTCCCAGCCAAATCCTCGGAAGAGTGGATTAGGCCTCTGGAAGGCGTATCCTGAAGCACTCCGCACACTATACGCACACATCCCAGAAGCAACATCCCTCTGCACTGTGCGGAAAGTGGGTCATTTAGGTTCAAAAAACTGGAGCCGACGACCGGATTCGAACCGGTGACCTGCTGTTTACGAAACAGCTGCTCTACCACTGAGCTACGTCGGCTTTTTCTGGCCTAAACATATACGATGCGGATGACCCTCTTAAGTCTGCACCCCTGAGTTCACGTCCCGAGAAACCGCCATATTCATTTTGGCAGCTCTCAGGGACTTGCATAGGCCGCGGCGCCACTGAATCGATTGCCTGTGCGCCGGATGTCGCGGCACGGCAGGTAGCTCGATTCACAAGCTCGCAAATGGTACCCCAGAGCCATCTTCGGTTCAAGACCATGCTGGCGGCCGGAACTTGAAAAGTAGTATCCTTGCGTATACCTATCAGGTTCTTATGGGCGAGAGAGCTTTCCGCGTTGGGTGGCTGGGGCTGGCCGCGTCAATACTATCTTCCTTGGCGAGCGCGCAGGCGGCAAAGACGATGCCTGCCGTTCAGTTGGCCACGCCACCAACCATCGACGGAACGCTGAGTTCAGGGGAGTGGTCAAAGGCAGCCAGAGGAGATGGCTTCTGGGACCCCTTCAGCGGCAAACCCGCCGAAGACGCGACCGAGGTGTATGTCGGCTACGACAAGTCCGCGCTCTACATCGCGTTCTATTGTCACGATCGAAACCCAGAGCAGATCATCGCGCGCGAGATCAGGCCTGGCGCGAGCCTCGACGGCGAGGACTCGGTGGTGGTACGCATCGACCCGTTCTTCACTCGCCAGAGCGAGAGCGTCGACCGCTTCCTGGTGAATGCCATTGGGACTCGCTCGGAGGACATCTCGTCAGGGAGAGCCGCAAAGCGAGAATGGAGAGGGGAGTGGGATGCAAAAGTCGGCCGCGTAGCCGATGGCTGGACGGCCGAAATCAGAATCCCCTGGACCGTCCTAACGTATCCCTCCGACGCCTCGAAGATGTCGATCAACTTCGTTCGGTTCTATGGCAGGGGCCGCAACCGGGAAATCTGGAGCAACATGGGCCCCAACTTCCGGGGCGAGTATGAGGGCATTTGGGAAGGAGTTCAACCTCCTAAGCCTCCGGCACCGAAGCCGCTGTTTTTGGGCTACGCGCTCGGCCAGGCAGACAAGGATTCCAAGACCGTCAAGGGCGACATCGGCCTCGACATCAAGTATCAGCCGAGCCCGCAGATGACGATCATCGGGACCCTCAATCCGGATTTCAAAAACGTCGAACAGCAGGTCGAGCGCGCGCAGTTCACGCGATCCGAGCGGTATCTCGAAGACTCCAGACCGTTCTTCGCGGAGGGGTCCGGGCAATTCTATTTGTCCGAGCAGTATGGCGTCGGGCGGCTTTTCTATAGTCGGCGCATCCGCGACTTCGACGCCGGCGCCAAAGTCTACGGGAGGCTAAACCCCAAGATCAGCCTTTCCGCTCTGGCCACGACGGGAGTTGGCGGGGAGCAGAACGCCGTCTTCAACCTTAGGCACGTTCTGCCGAACGGTGGTGACGCCGGCATCTTTGGAACCGTCCACAAAGGCGGTGGCAGGGATGATACGGTGCTTGGAGGAAGCTTCAATCGGAGATTCGGCAACTACGAGTTGAACTTCGAATCGATGCGCGAGACCGATACTGAAGCGGGCGGTTCGGCGGGGTCCTATGGCATTGGCTACACGGTCCCGAAGTTCTTTCTCGGCTTGCGCAGGGTGACGATCACCGAGAACTTCGATCCAGCGCTAAGCTACATCCAGTTTGGCGACAAGAAAGGCAACTGGCTCTATACCGAGTACCGCTACTCGTGGAACGGCCAATGGCTGAAGGAAGTCGAGGTTTCCTTCTTCGCAGATGACTTCGACCGGTATTCAACCGGGAAGTCACTGATGAAAGGCTATGACTTCTTCGGCACGTTGACCACGAGGGATAAGAACCAGCTCGAGTTCTCCGTTGAGAACCGGTCCTATGAAGGAATCTCGGACAAAGTCAGCGGCCTCTACTTTGCGTTTGACCCCGAGAACCGGTTTCGCAATGCTTCGATAGGCCAAACCTGGGGCACACGTGGAGGCAAGGCCTATCGTTACTATTCGCTTGATGTCACGAGGCGCCTGGTCGGCAAACTTGACGCGGGTCTCTCGGTGGGCATCGAGGACTTTACGGAAGGGAGCCGGCAGTATATCGGGACAATCGGTTGGGAGTTCGATGCCAAGCGCGCGATCACTGGCCGTTGGGTCCAAACGGATGGAAAGTCGAACGGCTATGTCGCCTATCGAAGCAGCGGATTTGCAGGCAACGAGTGGTTCGTGATACTCGGCGACCCGAATGCTGCGAAATTCAAGCCTACGCTCACTCTGAAGTTTGTTTGGCCGTTCTAGCTTCCCAAATGCAAGAACTCCCTGCTTCTTGTGAAGCAGGGAGTTCAGAGAGTCTGTGGAGTTGGACTTAGCGTCCGCCGCCGCCCTGTGGGGGATCGGCCTTGAACTCCTTGCCACCCATTTCCTTCAGCTTGGCCGCTTGCTCAGGGGTGAGCAGCTTCCCAAACTCGGTGTTTAGGGCTTCATTGTTCTTTTGCATCGCCGCCATCATCTCTTCGCGGCCCAGGCCCTCTTGCCGAAGCGACATATTCGCCTCGCGCTGCTTTTGCTGCAGGTCGGCGATCTTGGTCTTCTGGGCCTCCGTGACGCCGAGGTCCTTGGCGACGTCCGCGTGGGTGATCGCGCCGTTCTTGGCGAGCTGGATACGAATCTCCTTGAGGCGCTTCATTTGGTTCGCATCGAGGATCTTGCCGAGCTTGTCAAGGATTTCGGCGTTGCGTTTGGCCATGGCTTCGCGCATGGCTGCCTGGTCGAAGTTGCCCTGGCCGCCACCGCCGCCAACGCCTCCTCCTCCTCCGCCACCGCCACGGTTACCGCCGCCGCCAGCGCCAAATCCGCCTCCGCGCATCTCCTGCTGCAGAGCTGTAATCTTGTCTTTCTGCTCAGCCGTTACTGCGACGTCGCGTTGTACGTCCGCACGTCCGAGAAGCTGCAATCCCGTCTGATCGTTTCCTCCACCAAAGCCCCTCTGCCCAAAACCGCCCCCGCGGCCTTGGCCGCCTCCGCCCCCGCCTTGGGCGGCTGCGAACGCCGCGCAGGCCACAACGGCGATTGCCGCAACGAGCTTGGTCGTTACCATGATCCTGTTCATATGGTGTTTTCTCCTCCGGCCTCGCCATGCCGCCCGATTCGCCACTTGTGCAAACGCGACAGGCAGTTGCCTAGCAAAAGGACTTGACGAACCGTTCTTGGACCCGTTCAGCAAACTTCAGCCAATTTCGACAAGTCGGCCGAAAAAGAACGGGGCCTTCCGATAGGGAAGACCCCGCCCCAGCAAGGCTCTGCACCGTGAAACTAGCCTCCGGAGCCGTTTCCGCCGCCACCGGTCTGCTTGTTTTCGGTGGGTGGGGGCACGTGCTTTTTCACCTGGCCCATCGTAGGCGCAGAAAGCTGCTTTTCATGCTCTTCTCGAAGCTTGCGGGCCTCGTTCTCGTCTCGCACCACGCGCGGGCTCAGGAAGACCATGAGTTCGGTCTTGGTGTTTTCCTTGCTCGTGCTCTTGAAGAGTTCGCCAAGGATCGGAATCTGGCCGATCAGCGGGACCCGTTTGACGGTCGACTTGACCGTGTTGCGGATGATTCCGCCGAGGATCACCGTCTCACCATCCTTAACCGAAACCGTCGTGTCCGCCTCGCGGGTATTGATGATCGGCGCATTGAAGGACGTGAAGCCCTGGAGGTCGTTGGCCGTCTGCGTGATGTCCATCGTTACGTAGCCATTGCTTGTAATGCGCGGAGTCACCGTCAGTACAATTCCGACGTCTTGGAACGCGTAGGTGAAGGTCAGGTTCCCGTTCTGGTCTTCGCGCGTGCTGAGGACGTAGGGGACCCGCTGGCTGATGTTGATCGTGGCTTCCGAGTTGTTGCTCGTGAAGATGCGCGGCGTGGACAGCACCTGAAACTTGTCGTCGGTCTGAATGGCGTTCAGGAAAGCGGTCAGCGCTCCCCCGGAAAGCGTGTAGCGGAATCCCTCGGCGGGCACGGTCTGGTTTTGGAGCGAGAAATTGGTGTTGCCGTTGCCCTGGGTGCCGGGGGTGCCGAAGGGCCGTGTCTGCGAGTAGCTCCATTCGACGCCAAACTTCTGCGAGGCATCGATGTTGGCCTCGACGATGATGGTCTGAATCAAGACCTGTTCCGGGATGCGATCAAGCGAGGCCAGGATTTGCCGGATGAGGTCCATGTTTTCCGGCGAGGCTACGATGATCAGGCTGTTGGTGTTCTGGTCGGGGATAACGGAGATTTGGCCGGCGAGGTCGCGAGCGTTCACGATCCGGCCCTGGGCATCTCGAATCTGCTGGACGGCGGCCGAACCCTGCGTGTTGCGGTTTTGCTGTTGTCCACCACCGCCGCCGAAGATCTGGAAGCCGCCCTGAGCGACGTTGATGGCGGTCATCAGCTCGCCGTAGTTGGCTTCCGAATCTTCAAGCGCGAGGTCCAGCTCGGCGTTGGGGTTCGCCGGGTCATAGGAGGCGGAGGGCTCAGGCTCCCCGCCTCCAAGACCGCCACCAGTACCGTTGTTACGGTTCTGGTTGTTGCGATTCTGATTGTTCCTGTTCTGCGTGTTGGTGCGGTTCTGGTTGTTCTGGCCCATGCGCTGGCCGTTGACCTGACGCTGACCGAACGCTTGTCCCATGATCGTCGCGACGTCCTGGGCGCGCGCATTCTCGAGCGAGAACACCTGGACCATCGGCTCAAACTTGACTTCCACGTCGAGCTGTTTGATGACTTGATCCACCAGCTTGTGGTTTTCTTCGGTGCACGTCACCACGAGGGTGTTCGTGCGGTCGTCGCTGACAACGGAACCGAACGCGGCGTTCGCGTTGCCACCCATGCGGAAGGCTTGTTGAATGCGCTGCTCGAACGGCACGTTCTGGTTGCCGGCGGAGCCCCGGCCCTTGGGCGCGTTGGAGATCAGCACGTTCTGGACTGCAGGAAGCACGTCGTCCGCGATGGAGTACTGGAGCTTGTACACCTTGGGAGTCTGCGGCGTGTCGGTCTCCTTGTCGATCTGCTTAATCAGGCCCTCGACCTGGCTCTGCATGTTGCGCGGGGCGTTGACGATGACGGTGTTGCTATAGTCGTCGGAGGACGCTCGAACTGAAGCGGTGCTGGCCCTGCCAAAGTTCATGCCGCCAAAGCCTCCGCCTCCGAAGCCTCCACGGCCGCCAAAGCCGCCGGTATTGCCGCCGAATCCGCCTCGGCCCTGGTTGTTGCCGCCGAAACCTCCGCGTCCGCCGGTGTTGCCGCCAAAACCGCCTGGCTGTCGGCCGCCCATCGTGGGCATCGAGCCCATGTTGATGCCGCCGCCCATTGAGCCCATGGTCATCATGTTGATCATGTCTTGGATGGGGTCGCCAAACGCGAAGACCTCATTGACGACGCGGGCGATCTGCGAGGCCGCAGCGTACTTGATGGGATAGACCTTGAGGTCGTTCCTCGAGTTCTCCATCATGTCCTGCATGGCCTTCATTGCGTTCGCGTCAAGTACGCCGCCACCCTGGCCGCGATCGCCGCGGTTCTGCTTATTGCGGACAACCATCAGATTGCCTTCCTTCCTCAGCTCGAAGTTCCTCAGGCTGAGGGTGGTGTTCAGAATCTGAAAGGCGTCGTCGAGCGAGATCGGCGAGGCGCTGGTGAGCGTGAAGGCGCCCGTCAAAGCCGGGTCCTTGATGATCGTGATGCCTGAAGCCCGGGTAAACGTTGCCAGCACGGCGTCCACGCTGGCGTTGCGGAAGTCCAGCTTGATCCGAGTTTTCGGATTCAGCTTGAACTGCTTCCAGGCGGATTCGGACCCGCCTCCCACGTCGTTGCCCCACGTGAACTGCGCGCCCGCGATCACGGGGATCAGGGCGATGATGATGAGAATGCCAAGCTTAATTCGCATTGGTTGGCTCCTGAGTGCTGCGTGATTGCGCCGAAGCGCCAGTCCCTTCCGGCCGGATGGCGACGCCGCGGCCAATAGGTCCGCTAAGCGCCGGATTCACCGGCTGATTTCCTCCGGCGCCCCCGGCCGACGCCATTTGCTGAAATTCGTCGATGAGCCGAAGCTCTACGCGGCGCCCGGTGCGCCCGATGAGGGTGATCTTGCCTTCCTCGATTTGATGAACGGTACAGTTCTTCCAACGTTGGCCCAAGGGCACGAATTCGCTCTCGAACGAGACTTTGTTCTCAAGGAGCGCGCTGGCGTGGCCATCGATCTCAGAAGTGCCCGTGAAGACCCAGTTGGGGTCGCCGGCTGCAAAGTCTACGGGAACCACGTCGGGACCCATCAGGTCTTGGCTTCCAGACCGGGCCACGAGCGGAGTGAAGGAGTCCTTTACGCCCTTGTCCAAGCGCGCAAAGTGCGCGCTGTAGTCTTCTTTGGTGAAGAGCTCCGCTTTCTGCTTCTTGCTCACCCGGTTCAACGGCTTAAGGTTGGAACCGCTCTTCTTGCCGGGCCCACCCATGGTGGTATAGGCGGACACTCCGGCCGCGAGCACCAACATGTAGAGGACGGGGCGACTGACTTTAGCCATGGGATTCCTGAAGGGTAGAAACGTGTTCTCTAGTCAATTGTTTACTGTTCTTTAGTTCAGATCAGCGCGAATGGGACCCTTTTCCCGGTCATAGGTCCGTGGGCCGTACGGAAGTCTCCGTTTTTGGCCCGTTCGTCGGCGCTTTCCGGTCGGGAACGGCCGGGTCCTTCTTTGCCGCATTCTTGGTCTCGATCTTCTGGAAAGCGATTAACCCCAGGCTGGCGGCCACGTGGTTGGTTTTTCCGTCCGATGCCGAGATCTGCACCAGCCTTACGGCCAATCGGTTGGCGGGAGTTTCCAGGTCCTGCAGGAACTTTGCGACGTCCGTGAACGAGCCTTCGAGGCTGACCGAAAAAGGCAGCCTTCGCAGGCCCGAATCCTCCGTGCTTTTCTGCGGGCGAAAGGCCCCCAGGCCCACTTCGTGGCTCTTGGCGATCCGCGTCACCATGGCCATCGCCTCGGCCTCCGCCCTCTTAGCGTCCCCCGGCCAGAAGTACTTTGCCGAGAGCTCCTCATCCTTTACGGCCTGGGCCCTCGCTTTCTTGATGTCGGAACGCGTGTTGGCAAGCTCGATTTTCTTTCGTGTCGAGGTCTTCTTGGGCCTGGGCGAGGGATAGAACTGGGCAAAGGCCAGCGAGCCGATCATGACGGCAACGGAGGCCCAAAGGACTGCGTTCCAAGTGGAGAGCTGCGAGGGGTTCTTCATTTCTTTGCGGCCTTGCCCTCAACGATCGGCACGTTGCCGACGGGGAAGAGCTGAATGGAGAAGTTCACGATGGCGGCGTTCTCGATCTTGCCGTTGTTGGCAAAAGCGATCTTGACCTCACGGAAACGCGCCGCGCCGGTCTCCGGATCGCTCAAGGCAGTCAAGGCATCCAGGTATTCGACCACAGCCTCGTTCCGAACGGCGGACCCCCTGACAAAAGAAAGCTTGCCGCGATCGAAGGAAAAGCCCGTGATCCAAACGTCCTTCGGCACCGAGTTCGCCACGAGCCGAAGCACTTCGGATGGGTATTGGGCCGGTTCAAACGCCGACTTCAGGACTGCGGCGGTCTGTCCATGCTTGCGGCCCGACGAAATGGCCGCCGACTTTTCCAGGTTCAGCTTTTTGAGTTGCGTTGCATAAGCCGAGTCTGACTGCTGAACCCTTCGAACCTTGTTCATGCGCCCGGTCACCGCCACCGCGAGGCAAACCACCGCCGCCACCAGGGCCAGCATCGAAAGCCTGGACTTGCGGGCAGTCTGAGCTTGCGACTTGCGGGCCGCGATTTCGGGAAGCTCAAGGTGTACGCCCACCTTCGTGGCTCCACCGGCAGCCAGAAACCCGAGAGGGCTCGCGGCCAGAGAGCGGTCCGCGCCCTCAAGCAGAAGCCCATTGCACGCCACAATCGGTCCGCACTTGATCCCGGCGACGGTGAAGGTCCGGCAGACTTCGCCCTTGATCTCCTCGGGATCCGAAGTGTCGGGAATGACCCGGGTCGCGCGGAGTTCTCCACCAGAAACGATGTCGATGGCGATGCCTTCCTGGGTGCGCTCGACAATGGCGCAATCGGAAAGGCCCTCCGAAGCGGCGATCTGTGCCGAACCGAACGCGGTAGGCACGGCCAAGCTGTGGTGGAGCCCTACGTCGGCAAGCTCGGCGCGCGCCTTCTCCAGGATTTCGGTGGCACATGCGGCGACAATCGCGAGCCGGCCCTCGGCGGTCACATCCGAGGTCAGTCGAAAGGCAAACGTGAGATTTTTGCCCGCTAGGGGAAAAAGCTGGCCGATCTGGAGCCCGATCGCTCGCTGAACTTCGTCCGCCGAGGCGTTGGGAACCCTCAGCGGCCGAATGAACGCCGCTCGCCGAGAGAGAGCCAAGACCACCATTCCCGACTGGGGCAAGCCTGCAAGGGCTCCGACCGACTTCCCAGAGGTTACAGAGGACGCTCCGCCGGCGAAACGGGCGCCGAGTGGAGACCACTCGACGACGGGTTGTTGGAGGTAGGGGTTGCGGCTCATAAGGAGGTCCTAAGGTCGATATCGCTGACGGGTTCCAGGCTCCAATTCCAGAAGCTCCTTGGGTCGGCAAAGGCGGGCCGATTGCGCTGAATGAGGGCCACAGTGCCCTCGGCCACGGAGACCAGTGCCTCGATGGCGGTGCTCGTCCTGCCGGAGGGGCCGATGACGCGCACCAGAAAGGTCTGGGTCGTTGTCGTGAGGATGTCGGCGCATTGGGCGAGCAGTTGCATGGTCACCCCCGGCTGGCTTGCGAATTGGCCGAGGGAGGTGAGCCCCGTTTGTTGCGCCGAAAGCACACCTTGGGTCACGTCCGGCGTGAATCCGGGAATGGTGTTCAGCACCGCTTCGGAAGCCGTGTTGAGGTTGATCTTGCCGTCGCGTGTCGGGTTCGCACCGAACTGGAAGTTATCGAGGAGGATGGTTGCCGTGTTGACGTCGATGCCGGGCACGTTGAAGGCGTCTCCAAGCTTCTGGAACCCCCCACGAGCGTTTTGAATGGCAAGGGCTTGGCCCTGGGGAACGCCGAGCTGCACCAGCTGGACAGCCGTTGCCGTGGCGATGTCGGCTTTTGCGGCGCCGGCGCCGCCAAGTTCCGGCGCCGTGGAAAGCACCGTGACCAGCTGGGCCAGAACGGGCTGCAGCTCCTGCTGGGTGCCCGCCAGGTACTGCGTGTTCACTTGTTCGGTCGGCTGCCGGTAGAGCGTGGGACCCGTGAAACCCTTGATCAGGAGCAGCTCATCTACTGTCTGAAGGTTCGTAAGTGCGGCGTTATAGGGCTCGTAGAGCTGATTGTAGTACTCGTCTCGTCCGCCCTCGGGGCGCGAAGTGTCGTCGTTGGACCGCCAGTCCTGCAGGCTGTCGATCTGTTCGGTCGTGAGCGGCAGGCGGTAAAGCTGGTCTTCGGTGGCCGTATTGAGGTTGACCAGGGAGCAGGCATCGACGATCTCAATTCGGAAGCTGCCTCCATCCATCAGAAAGCGGTTGTTTCCGTATTGGCCGAGCTGCACCCAGGCGTCCTGGGGGGTCGTCGAGGCTGGGTTCTCCATAGGTATCGAGAGCTCGGCCAGCGCGCGCTGCAGCCCGGACTCCGCCAGCAGCTCGGCTCGAAGCTTCTCGACCCGGTTGGTCCGGGCTTTGATCTCCGCCGCTTCGGAGGCGGCAAACGAAGCCACGAGCGCCACCAGACCGGCAAGGATCGAAATGGTCAGGATCATCGCCGAGCCGCGCTGCCGGGTCATTGAGCGCCTCCCATCGTCGCCGCCGGATTCGTCGGGGTCACGTCGCTATGGGGAAGCCTGACCACGAAAGAGCGAACGACTCCGGTCTCTTCGGCCAGTTCGTAGTACACCCGGACCGCGGCCGGCAGCCTGGGAGGCTGCATCTGGCTGGAATCCCACTCCTGAACCCACGTCGTGCCGTCCCAGAACTCAAAGTTCAACCCAACCAGGGCGGCATCGGCTGTCTGCTCCCATCCGCCCTGGGTGGGGTCGCCGTCCGCGGGTCGCTGGGTCCTCAAGAAAGGTCCGGTCAAGTCGCCGGCGTCGCCGACGGGAGAGGCCTCGAATGCCACCTCCAGGACCCCGCCCTGGGGTCCATAGAGCTCATTTAAGGCAGCGAACTCGTCCTCGGCGGCATCGTAGGAGCTGGAATGGCCGACCCCGATAGACGTGAAGACAAGGGTGTCGGAAAGGTCCCCTAGGCCAGCAGTCCAGTTGCTCTCACCGGTTGCCTGAGCGATGAAGTAGGTCGCCGCGGTCGAGGCCGTGTTGGTGGTGCCGGAGCCGGTTTGCTGGGTTGACGCCTGGCCCAAATAGGCGCCTGCTAGGTACTCGCGAAGCTTGCTTTCGACCACTCGCGAACGATCTGCCTCCTCCATACGAGGGCGGACCTCGGTCTGGAACAGCACGGCAGCATTGAAGGAAGAGGTCGCCGCAATGCCCACGAGCAAGAGGATTCCCATCGAGATGATGAGCTCGAAGAGGGTCATGCCAGAGCGCCTGCTGCGTACGCTCATTGGCCGCCCCCCGCACCTGTCGTTTCGGTGGGTGCTTGGTAGATCAGCCCGGTGACCGTCGTGTCGAGCTTGGTGTCTCGCGTGTTGCTGACTGTTACGGTCATCGTCAGGAGGTTCTCCACACCGCTGGGCTCCACGCTGGCGGACCAAGTGTAGTCCGGTTCTCCTCGGTCTTCAAAGGTCCCGTTGAGGGGCGCTTGAGCGTAATCGCCCGTTCCGTAGATCTCGTCGTAGATGTCCGAAGCCATGCGCTGGATCTTTTCGCGTTCGCGAACGTCGACCTCGGTCCGTATCATCCTGCCGATCGCGGCAATCGAGGACGACACGCCGATGACGAGCAGCGCGGCAGCCGCCAGGGACTCAATGATCGTCACGCCTCGGCGGCGCCTGGAGCGAACTCCCAAGGTCAAGGAGTGCCTCCGTTCTGGCCCCGAATTTCAAGTTCACCGGCTTGCCACTTGTCTTCTTGTTCGATCTGAATCTGGCCGTCGGTGACCTTGGCCCTGCCCGTTTTGGGGTCAAATGTCGCGGAGAATGGCTGGTCCTCGCCGTCCCAGAACTCGATCGCGGCTTGATCGCAGGTCCCGTCGGCAAAGAAACGGACCGCCCACAGGTTGGAATCCACGGTCTCGCCCTGAATCTGGAAGTTGCGCTGGCTTACTCCCTCGGGAAGCTGGATCTGGTTCAGCCTGGAAACGGATTCCTCGCCTTCCGCGCCGACCTGGCTTTGACGAAGCTCCAGGCCGCTCTCCGAGGAGGAGATGGCGAGCGTCACGGTTGTGCCTGAGCTTACGGCTTGTTCGCGGCCGAGCAGTGCCAATCGCTTGACGTCGGCTTTGAATGCCCTGAGCTCCTCGCCTCGCTGGGCTGCCGCAATGCTCGCCACCGCAGTCATCGCACCGAGGACGACGATCACAATGATCGCACCCATTTCGATAAAGGTGAAGCCGCGCTGGCGACGCGCAAAGGCGGATCGGTGGGGCTGGGAGTTACCCAGTTCCATGCACGATGTCCTCGTTGTGTCCTTCACCGCCCTCGGCGTTGTCCGCGCCGTAGGACATCACAATGAAACCGTCGTCTCCGCTGGTGGAATACAGGTATTCGTTGCCCCAAGGATCGAGAGGGATATCCCCCTGAACATAGGGTCCTTTCCATCCGTTGACGTTGCCCGGGTCTGAAAGAAGGGCCTGGAGCCCCTCATCGCTGCCCGGATATTGGCCGGTGTCCATGCGATAGGTCTGGATCAGCTTGCTCATCGTGGCCAGATCGTCGGCGGCTTTGGCTCTCTTGGCATCGTCGATGCGCGCAAAATACTGCGGCACAATCATCGCTGCGAGAACAGCAAGGATCAAGATGACGACGAGAAGTTCAATAAGCGTAAAGCCTCTTCGCTTCCGAGTTGTTTGAGTTCGAGTTCTCATGAAGGGTTCACCGATCAGTTCCAATCTGCAATAACGAGTCTCAAGGCACAATGTTCGCATTTCTGAGGGGTTCCGAGGAATGGCAAGCGGGACCTTCGGCATGCTATTTGATCAGGCTCTGCGCCTGGAAGATGGGCAGCAGCACAGAGAGCACGACGAAGCCGACGATGGTTCCCATGACCACGACGATGACGGGCTCGAACATGGCGGTCAATCGCCTCATGCCCGTGTCCACTTCAAAGTCAAGGCTGTCTGCCACGCGGCCGAGCATCGTCGGCAGGTCGCCGGTCTCTTCGCCGATCGCCACCATGTGGGTCAATACCGGTGGAAAGGAACCGGCGTCCTTCATGGCCTGGTTGATCGCGCGGCCATCGCGAACGTCGTCGGCAACCGATTCCGAAGCCCGGACCATGGCCTTGTTTCCAGAAGCGAGCCCGGCCAGCCGCAGCGACTCCAGGATCGGCACACCACCGTAGAGCAGCGTTCCCAGGACCCGGGCAAAACGTGAGACCACGGCTTTCGCGATGACCTTGCCGGCGGAGGGCAGCTTCAGCAACAGGGTGTCGCGCTGAAGAGCTCCGGCTTCGGTGGCGATCCAGCCCCGATATCCAAGAATCGAACCCACGAGCACGCCCCCAATAAGGAGCACGTTCTGAGATAGGAAGTCGGTGGTCGCCAGCAGGATTTTGGTGGAAGTCGGCAGATTGGAGCCCAGGTCCTTGAAGACGCCCGAGAGCTTAGGGAGCACAAATCCAAACAAGAATCCGATGACGGCGACGGCGGTGAAGGTCAATACTGCGGGATAGATCATCGCCGAAACCACTTGGCTACGCCTTTCGACCTCGCGCTCCTGGAAGTCTGCAAGCCTGGATGCGACTTGTGGAAACTGGCCCGAGGCTTCACCGGCGCGCAACGTTTCTGTATACACCGGCTGGAAAAGCCTGGGATGCTTTGCAAGAGCGCTCGAGACTGGCAGGCCCCCACGGACATCTTCCAGGGCCTCCAGAGAGATCGTTGAGAGCTGGGGGCTCTCCGATTGCTCGGAAATCACCTGAAGCACGCGGTCGAGCGGCAAGCCTGCCCCTGAGAGGTCTGCCAAGCGCCGCGTGAACAGCGCGAGGTCCGATCGGCTTGCCTTGCCACGAACAGTGGCGATCGCCGACTGCTGAACAGCGGCCTCTTCTTTGATGTCGACGACATACCGGCCTTCAGAGGCCAGAAGCGCGATGGCCGCATCGCGGTCGGCCGCTTCGACGTGCCCGCTGCGCCTCTTTCCTGAAGGTTCGAGGGCCACATAGGCAAAGCTGCTCACCCTACAAACACCGCCCTACACAACCTCGCCCTCAAGTCTCGCCGCACACTGATCATCACGACTAGCTTTCTCTCCGCCGAGCACAATGTCACAGCTCTTCCCGCTGGCAGACGCGCAGCACCTCTTCGACCGTCGTGCGCCCGTTCATCACGGCGAGCTTTCCGTCACCAAGCAGGGTTCTCATGCCTTGGTTCTTGATCGCGTAGTCGCGCATCACTGAGGAGGACGCCCTTTCGACGGTAAGGTGCCTTATCTGCTCGTCGACCAAGAGCAGCTCAAACACGCCCTGCCTGCCTTTGAAGCCCGTGCCCTGGCACTTGTCGCACCCGACTCCGCGCCTGAAGGAAGCGGTCTTCGCCTCTTCCGCCGAAATCCCGATCGAGCGCAGGGCATCGGCGTTCTCTTCGCTCGGGGCGGCACAGTTCGGGCAATTGCGGCGCACCAGCCGCTGGGCGAGCACGCCGAGCAGGGAAGAAGCCACGAGGTAGGGCTCAACTCCCATATCCTCCAACCGGGGAATCGCGCCAGGAGCATCGTTCGTGTGCAAGGTGCTAAAAACCAAGTGGCCAGTGAGAGAAGCATGGACCGCAATCTCGGCGGTCTCAAGGTCTCGGATTTCACCGACCATGATCACGTCAGGGTCTTGGCGGACGATGCTGCGCAGGCCGTTGGCAAAGCTGAGCCCGATGTTGGCACGAACCTGAATCTGCCCGATGCCCGACACCTGGTATTCGACCGGGTCCTCGATAGTGAGGATGTTTTTGGTCGGGGTCCAGATCTCTTGAAGCGACGCGTACAGGGTCGTGGATTTACCCGAACCCGTGGGACCGGTGGAGAGGATGATTCCGTAGGGCATGGAGATCAGCCTTCGGTACCTGTCCAGCATGTCGGGGAGCATTCCGAGCTCCTCGAGGCCGATCATGGCCGTGGTTTTGTCGAGGATACGCATGACCACGCGCTCGCCAAAAACCGTTGGGACGATGGAGCATCGGATGTCGATCGTGCGCCCGGCGATCTGGATCTTGATGCGGCCGTCTTGCGGCAGACGGCGCTCAGCAATATTGAGCTCGCCAAGAATCTTGATACGCGATACCAGCGCGGCGTGCATCCGCTTGGGCGGTTTCATTACGTCGCGGAGCATGCCATCGACGCGGTACCGCACCTTGACTTCTCTCTCATAGGGTTCGATGTGGATGTCGCTGGCCCCGTCGCGTACCGCTTGCGCAAAGATGACGTTGACCATCTGGACGACGGCGGTTTCGCCCGCCATCTTCTGCAGGTCGGCGAGGTCAGTGGTGTCGTCGATCTCGGCGGGCAGCGACTCTTCGCCTGGGAGGGTCTCAAGCATGCCTTCGAGGAACCGCTCTTCGATCTTCTCGCGAAGCATCTGCGGGCTGGCCATCACCGCTCGGACGTGGCGTCCGAGCAGAATCCCAAGATCGTCGACAGCTTGAAGCGCGGCCAGGGTCCCGATCGCGACCACCAGCACGCCGTTTTCCTCGTGAATCGGCAAGAGCTGGTGCTTGAGCGCGAAGTCCCCTGGAGCCAAACTGACGGCAGCCGGATCGGGCTTGACCTCCTCCAGGTCGATGTGAGGCAGGCTTGGGGCGCCGTTCGATGCTGGTTCAACGGCTTCTCTTACGGGGGACAGGCTCATAGACTCACTCTGACTACGAAGGAAGGACGCAAAAAAGAGCCATCCGTTCAGAACTCGGGACCCGTTTGTGGAACGGCGGAGGGTTCAAACCACACCGCCATGCCATTTGGGCCCCGGTTGCACCAGGCGAAATAGGGGATGAACCTCGCGCTGGTTGGGACAGCGGTCGGAGGTTCAAAGTCCCCGTAGAGCTCGCCTGAAGCCACCTGGGTCAGGGTCTGGCCCTCGACTTGAAGGGTCCCGACGCCGTCCAGGAAATCAGGCTCGTAAGCGAACACCGGCTCGGCCGAAAGATCAGGCTGGAAGGCCTGTGGGGCATATCCAAAGTCCTTGTCCTCGAGACAGTAGACCAGGGGGCCATGGGTGAGGGCAGCCCGCCCGAAGTTGTCCAGCACCCTTGGGTCTGATCCGACCCACTTGGGGGCCATTTCGAAGCTGAAAGCGACTTGGTCCCCGGTCCGCCAGGTGCGCGTCAGGACCAGGTAGCCCTCCAGAAACGTGGATTCCGGCTCGCCGTCGGGCTGGTCCACCGTGCAGTTGCTGCACCAATCCGGCATCCGCACTCTCAGCGTCAGGTCGAGCGCCTCCTGGCTTTCGACGCTGACGACCACTCTTCCGGACCACGGATAGCCCGATTCGACCACCAGCCGCGCGCCAGGGATGATGGCCCCAAGATCGGCTTCGAGCCCGGCTGGGATGTGGAGCCAAATCTCGGGGCTGCCGGCCTGGGTCCCCACCGAGAGGATGCTGTCTGCGACCGAGAGCACCATGCGCGCGATGTTGGGCGGGCAGCATGCGCAGGCAAACCAGGGGACTCGCTGGTGCTCGCCCCGACTTTCGAGCGGGTTCGTGTAGAAGTAGCGGGTCGCGTCGAGCGAGATGCCGCTCATCGTTCCGTTGTAGAGGGCCCGTTCGACAGTGTCGGCGACCTCGCCGTTGCCCGTGAACTCCAGGAGCTTGCGACCCCAGAAGACTAAGCCGATGGCCGCGCAGGTTTCGGCGTAGGCCGACCGGTTGGGGAGGTCGAAATCGAACGTGAAGCCTTCGTTGTCGCCGCTCGGGCCGATGCCTCCGGTCAAGTACATTCGGCGCTGGGTCAGGTTCGCCCATGCGCGCTGCATCGCCTCTGCGATCTTGGGCCGCTTTTCGGCGAACTCCGCTGCGGCGATGTAGAGGTACATGGCGCGCACCGCGTGGCCCACCACGTCGCTCTGCTCCTCGACCGGGACGTGGTCCTGGAGATACTCGCCGGTGTAGACCTCGTCCTTGCAAAGCAGACCCTTGGCGAACGGCGCCAAGGCGTTGCTCACCGGATCAGAGAGCTCCTCTTCGAAGGGCGAGGGCCGGGTCCCGCGCTGAAGGACCATCCACTCCGACAGATCGCGGTAGCTTTCGTTGCCGGTGGCGTCGGCGAGCTTGATCAGGGCCAACTCGATCTCCTCGTGTCCGCAATAGCCTTTGCGCTTGCCTGGCCCGAAGATCGAGGCGACGTGGTCGGCGAAACGTATGCCGATCTCCAAGAGCCTGCGGTCACCCGTCGCATGGAGCATGGCCACCCCGCCCTCGATCAGGTGCCCGCCGCAGTACATTTCGTGCATGGAGTTCAGGTTTCGCCATTTGCCCTCGGGATGGTTAACCTGGACATAGGTGTTCAGATACCCGTCCGGCTCTTGAGCCTCCTCGATGAGCTGGACAACCTCGTCGATCCGCTCCCTGATGCGGGCGTTCGGGTCCACCGCAAGCGCATAGGCACAGGCTTCAAGCCACTTATAGGCGTCGCTGTCGTTGAACCGATAGCCTTCGAAGGTGCCGTGCTCCTTTCGCTTCGCTTTTCGGAAGTTCTCGATCCTGCCTGTCATGACCAGTTGCTGATACTGATGCTCGAGCCCTTGGCCGATTAGCGCGCGCTGTCTGGCGCCCCAAAACCGGTCCGTGATCTTGACGTGGGAGAGGGGCAGCGGGCGCATCCTGCGGCGGAAGTCCATGGGCGCAGTTTACAGGCGAGGCTTGGCCGGCCGCTGTGATGAGGCCAGGGTGGCTGGGGATGGGTGAGGGTGAATGAGGATGCGTGAGGATGAATGAGGGTGATGGAAGGTGAACCACCTAAGTGCCGGCGGAGAGCAGGAGATACGTCGGACGGTTTTCAGAAGAGAACTCACGAGCTACTCGCCGCCGAGACCCAACTCGCTGGCCGTCACGATGAACTCGCCGTGGGACCAGACCAGTGGGCTGACGCTCAAGTGCTCGCCGGTGAACGGGTGCACCTGTTCAGGCAAATAGCCTGTTTGGCCGCGCCTCGCCAGCGCCCACTCGAAGACCTCGACGGCCCGTGTGCGGTCCTGCGGCGTCCTGTTCAGCTTCCAAAGCGCCTGGGCGAGCCAGAGGGTGCAGATAATCCAGGGGTTTCCTGGTACGCCATGCGAGACTCGGCAGTAGTAGTCGTCGCGATAGCGGGCCATACCACCGATCGGGCCATCCACCCAAAGCCCCGCTTCAAGACGGTCTACAAGGCTGCCGGCGAGCGGGTCGTCCGGGCTCAAAAGCCCTAAAAGAACAACGTGGAGCATCGAGGAATCGGGTGTCAGGTCCTCGTGCCAGGCGCCGTCCCTATCCTGTGAGAGGTTTCTCACGACAAAACCCTCCCCCGCATGAACGAACCTGCTCAAGCAAGCCGAGCGGACCTCTTCGGCAATTGCGCCGTAGTGTTCCGACCGGCTGTCTCCGAGGGAAGCAGCCAGCTCTGAAGCGGCGCGCAAGCCCGCCACGGCCGACGCCACCGTGAAGGCATGAACGCCGCGCCGCTCCTCCCAAAGATCGTGGCTGGGCAAGGGAAGGCCCGACTGGGGATCGCGATAGGCGACCAGGAAGTCGGCCAATGGCACGGCAAGCTCCTGCCAAAGCCCCTCCAGCCCTTCCCAGCCGAACGCCGCCACCTGTGCGCCCATCGCGTGCAGGATGAGGGCGGACTCATCCTCCTGGAGCGGCAGTTCGGGGCTGCCGTTTCGGACCCATGGGTGCCACGAAGCCCCGAGCGTGCCATCGGGACGGTACTTTTGAAAGAAGAAGGGGTGGGGCCAGACTCGGGAGTTGATCAGACCTCTGCAGAACTGGAGCATCCGCCGTCCAAAGCCCGCCTCTTTGAACCGAAGAAACGCTTCCAGGGTGAGCGCGCCGTCTCTGGGCCAGAAGTTCGCGTAATGGGCGCGGTTTTCAGACATGATGTCCGAGTCCAGCGCCGCCATCAAGGCGCCGTTTGACGAGAGGTGGCTCTCGATGACCACCCGGCTGGGGGTCAGAAGGGAGCGGGGCTCAGGAGCACCCGGGAGTGACTGGCATTTATTGCCGTGTTGAGGCTCTGCATTTCCGATCTCCGACCCTAAGGAACCCAGGCGAGACGCCTGGGCTACATCTGTCTCGACAGATGCCAAGGCGCCGGCCTCGCGGTCAAGGCGCTCTTTGAGCTCATGAAGGCCCGTGATCGTGCTCGCACAGAGGATCGAGCAGCAGATGGTCCGGCCTTCTCCTGGGGCAAGGCGAAGTTCGACACTCATGCAGGAGTCGATGGAACCTTGCTCGATCGTCCGGTTCGAGAGCTCCCCATCCTCGGCGTCCGGCGCGGTCCCGGGCTGCTCCCCATAGCCCGTGATGCCTACCGCCACTTCGCTTGGCCCCGAGTCAACGCAGAAGCCAATGAAGGTCGGGCCCTTGTAGTGCACCATGCCGCCTAGGACAGGATCGAGCACAGCGGTTTCGGCGATATCAGACTCGTTCAGTTGCAGGGGATGGTGGAAGAAGACCCTGGTCTTGCATTCGTCGGCGCGGTGGCTCGTGACGACGATGTCTCGAAAGAAGGCGGGCTCGTCGGCATGAATCCGTTCCCGAACCAGAAGCTCGATCCCTTGGTGCGGGTTTCGCAGAGTGGTCTGTGATGACCCGTCGGCGAATTGAGGGGACTGATGCACCTCCCAGCCTCCTTCATCACACCACGTGAATGCTCCATCCACCCAGATCCCCATTCTCACGGCTCGGCCTGCGAGGTGGTTGTAGAGCCCGACGTACGGGTAGGTCAATTCGCGGATTCGGTGACGGCTGTCGAGGGCGACGAACAAGGAGCCGTTGCCAAACACTAGGGACCGGGGCATCGCTGAAAGTTAGCACAGGCCGGGCGCGTTAGGCTTGGGGGGATGGTGCCTTCGGGGAGACTCGAACTCCCAAGCCCTTGCGAGCACTAGAACCTGAATCTAGCGTGTTTACCAATTTCACCACGAAGGCAGGCCCATTATTATAGCGCTTTCCTCGACGGCACGCTGGCGCAGCCATGGACACAATCCAGGAGATGGACGCAAGTCGAAGGGCCCGGAAGATCGATCCTCTCCCATCTGAAGTCGAGAAGCAGGCGCTACCAGTCGCGTCCGCCGCGGTCCCGGCCTCCGCCGCCGCCACGTCCGCCACCGTAACCCCCACGGTCGCCTCCGTAGCCGCCCCGATCTCTGCCTCCGCCACCACCGCCGAAGCCGCCTTCGCGACGGTCCGGCTTTGGCCTCGCCTCGTTAACGTTGAGCTTTCGGCCCCCCATTTCCGATTGGTGCATCGCCTCGATGGCCGCATCCATCTGGTCGTCTTCGACTTCGATGAAGCCAAAACCCCTGCCCTCCACGATTCGCGCGGTCACGGGCTTGAAGTTCTTGAAATGATCGAACATATCGGCCTCGGTGGCCGAGTAGGGCAGATTCCCTACATATAGCGTCTTACTCATCGTTCCTCACCGCTCCATCCCATCTTGGAGCCCCGACAGACTTGCCCCGAACCCTTCGGGCCTGGAGTCGAGCGGATTGGCCAATGGGACAAAACAGATCGATCCCAGCGTCAAGCAGACGGTACAGGCCATTATAACAGGCGTTTTGGTAACTCGCAAGTGATTTTTCGTGAAATGGCATGCGAATGAATGGCTGCGGCAACGCCCCCTAATGCCCGTAGGCCCCCCCATTGATGGACGACTAGTGCACTGCCCGAAGTGAGCGCCTACCCTGTGTCATGAGATGGCACACGATCTCGGGATACGGCTCAAAAAGGCCGAGTCGGTGTTGGGCAGCTCGAGCTCTGCTTGGGTTGCCCCAGGTATCGCCCCTGCAGATTTCAGGCTGGACACGCGAACAGGGCTGTTCGCGGACCGGGATGGGGACAGAACGTCCGCGCTTCAACCAAGGTCAAGACCTTACTCATCCTCATCGCTCGGGTTGCCGATGTCGGCCCCGCCCGGGTCGGGATTGTCTGGACCCGCCACCTTTTCCCATGTTCCCTTTGAGACCTTTCGAAAGGTCGAGAACCCCTTTTTCGCCGCTTGGTCCGGGGTTTGCCGCTTGGAGACGGCGATGCTCGCTCTGCTAATTAAGCGTCGCACCTGGAGCCCACAATAGGGACAATACTCAAACGGCTTATCCTCCAAGGTCTGCAGCACCTCGATCCGCCCTTCGCAGATAAGGCATTCGTGTCCGACAGGTTCATACTCGTAGATCGGCATTGGAAGGGTATTTTTCCTGCAGCAAAGCTAAGGTGAGGCTAAAGGATAAGCGTACCCATAGATCGTCGAGAAGCAGATGAGAGAGAAGGAGAACAAGGGCCTAGGCATGATGGGAGGCAATGGAGGCGGGCCGGTGCTGGAGTGCGAGGTAGGTCTGTCCTCCTGCAGGCTCTGCCCTCGGCTCACGGGATGGCGAGAGGAGGTCGGCAGACTCAAACGCAAGGCCTATGAACACGAAGTCTACTGGTCCAAGCCCGTACCCAGCTTCGGTGATCCGGGCGCGACGCTCTTGATCGTGGGCCTCGCCCCGGGGGCGCATGGCTCCAACCGGACCGGCCGCATGTTCACCGGCGACCGAAGCGGAGAATGGCTCTTTCGGGCGCTCTTTCGCGCTGGGCTCGCCAACCAGGCGACCTATGAACGGCCCGACGATGGCTTGATCCTGAATGGGGTCCTCATCACGGCCGTGGCGCGGTGCGCCCCGCCCGGCAACAAGCCCGAGCGGGCAGAGATTGCGGCTTGCGAGCGCCACCTGTTGCCCGTGTTGAGGCTCCGGAGGTGGAATGGTGTGCTCTGTCTGGGTACTGTGGCGTTTCAGGAGGTCTGGCGGCATCTAGGGAGCGGCCGGGCGCCCTTATTCGGGCACGGTGCTTCGGCTGTCCTGTCGGATGGATCTCCGGTGCTGGCAAGCTACCACCCCAGCCAGCAGAATACGTTCACGGGCAAGCTCACGGAGGCGATGCTCGATGCGGTGATGGGAGTGTTTGCCTCGCGGCGGTGACATCGGGCGGCCTTTGGGTGTGTCTCACGGGCCGGTGTGTCGCCCCTTCAGGGCTCGGGTCGCAAAGGGGCCAGGTTCCAGGGCGTTGCCCTTCGCTCAATGAGGTCGGCCCGTTGGGCCTTCCGAGCCTTCTCACCACCGCCCTTAGTCGTTCACCAAGAGCTCGCGTTTCAGGTCCAGGCGCATCAGGTTGCCGTTTCGTGAAAGGACCAGCTTGACGGTGCTGCCGACGGCGCCCTCTAGGAGCTTCTGAAGGGCTCGGTGCCCCACGTTCAGTTCGTCGATCCCGTCGATGCTCAAGATGGCGTCGCGCACCTTGATCCCGGCTCGGGCAGCAGGGCTCTCCGGCGCGACGAAGACGACAATCGCGCGTTTGGTGTTCGGGTCGTTGGCGGCATAGATTCCAATCTCACCGGGGTCCTCGCTTCCTACCTTCCCGTTGAAATTCTCCAGCCAAACGCGCCGACGTTCGTAGTCCACAAGGACGTTGAAGTTCTTGAGGAACCCAAAGCCGATCGTTCCATCCGATTCGGCAGAACCCGAGGGAGCGTCGATGATGTCCCAGCATCCATCAGGCACAGGAACGCCGAACACCACCATGTTCTTGAGCCGCTTGGACCAGCTCGCAACCTCGCCTGACGCCACGAACGAGGCCTTCATGAATTTGGGCTTTGCCCCCACTTGCCAGGCGCCGATTCGCTCCAACACGTCCCGATGCGTGGTCGCGTAGAACGCGTTGCCCGTATCCAGAGCCATCGTCATCTTCTTGCCGTCGCTGGTCGAAACCTCCATTTCCATTGCGTTGTGGCCGGTGGGCAGGAGCTTTGCCAGGAAGGTCCGCTTGTTGTCCGGGACCCTCGTGGTGAAGTCGAACGACTTGGGATGGAGCACAAAGCGGCTCTTCTCCATGTTGATCTCGAGCACGTACTTCGTGAGGGCCTGGAAGCCCAAGATGCCGTCGCAGTGGGTGTTGTAGGACTGCGAATAGTCGCCTTCCGCGTTGTCCTTGACCGCGACCATCCCCTTGGGGTCGATCTCCACGCTGCCGAGCCTGAAGCTCTTGATGTCGGTGGTCTCCGCCTCGAACTCCCCAACGAAGTCGCGCAGGGTCATCTTTCCGGTCGCCTTTCCCAGGTTGATTCCGGCTGAGTGCACGATGGCGCCGCCAAAGCCGGTATCGAACATCAGCGAGAGCTTTCGGCCGTTGACCGTCGCGTCGACAATGATGGCGTCCGATCCGATGCGGAAGGGAACTTCGATAGGAGCCGAGGTTCCCTGGAAGGCAGCGAAAGCGGCAAGGGCGAGTAGTGCGGCCATAGAGTCCCTGTACTATACGACTCTCGCGGGCCCATCTGGGTACGGCGTTGCGAGAATCCTCCAGATTGAGAGCGGTACAAAGGTCCCAGACCTCTTCAAGCCGAGATAGCATTGTGATATCATTGTGATTGCAAGGAGTGTTTTAAGGAAATGCAACTCGAACGTGAAGTGCGTGCAACCAACGGATGGCTGATGCTGTTCGTAACGATCCTGATGTACGCTGCGGGCATCGCAGGGATCCCGTGGCTAGCCGCACAAGACAATGCTGGAACCCTGGGGGCCGGGCAGGTGGTGGCCTTTATCTCCGTCTGGCTGTTGGCGGGCCTTCTGTCCGGCGGCTTCTTCATCGTGGAGCCCAACGGGAGCAAGGTCTTGCTGCTGTTCGGCAGCTACAAAGGAACGGTCAAGAATGCTGGATTCCACTGGGTCATTCCGCTGATGCTTCGGCGCAAGATCTCGCTTCGGGCGAGGACGCTGAACGGCGAGAAGCTCAAGGTCAACGACCTGGCCGGAAACCCCGTGGAGATCGCCGTCATCATCGTCTGGCAAGTCACCGACACCTATGCCGCCAGTTTTGAGGTTGATAATTACGACCAATACGTGGCCCTGCAGAGCGAAACGGCGCTGAGGCACAACGCGAGCGCGTACCCCTATGACGCCGAGGACGACTCGGTCTCGCTTCGCCGCAACGCCGATGAGGTCTCCCAGCACCTGCTGACGGAGATTCAGGAGCGCGTCTCGCGAGCCGGAGTGACTGTGCTCGAAGCGCGTCTGTCTCACCTGGCCTATGCTCCGGAGATCGCAGGGGCGATGCTGCGCCGGCAGCAGGCGGCCGCGGTGATTGCCGCAAGGCAGAAGATCGTGGATGGCGCTGTCGGGATGGTGGAATTGGCGCTCAAGCGCATGGAGGACGAAGGCGTGATCCATCTCGACGACGAGCGCAAGGCTGCGATGATCTCGAACCTGATGGTGGTCCTGTGCAGCGAGCACGCGGCGACGCCTGTGCTCAATACGGGGACTCTCTATTCGTAGGCAGGGAGGATAGGGAATAGGGGATAGAGGACAAGGGATAGGCATGGGGGGATTGGGGAGGCAAGTTTCGCCGGATCTGGTCCCTCGCTCGTCCCTAACCTCTTGAACCCTCGACCCCTGACAACCTGACCACCTGAAAACCTGAGCACCTGAGCACCTGAGCACCTGAGCACCTTCTCACCACTCCCATGGCCGAAAAGAAGCCCCTCTTGATCCGCATCGACCCGAAGCTCTGGGAAGAGCTTCGGCGGCTTGCCGATTCAGAGCTCAGAAGCATGAACGGGCAAATCGAGTATCTGTTGGCAGAAGCGATCAGGAAGCGACGGTCTCAGGACTCTTCGGAGGAGGCGACGCGCTAGCTGGTCCCCCGGGCAGGGCTCCGATGGTGTAGGACGGGACCCCGCGCTGCGGGTCCGCTGCGGCCTCGATTCGGGACCTACGTCCCCTTCTTCCCGCTCGTGAAACCGGAATCCCGCCGACATCGCGTATCCTCTTGTGCATAGGCGGCATGCCGCCAACAGGAGGAAGTCAGATGATCAAGGCACTATTCATTGCGGCGGTTGTGGCGCCCCTTGCGGGATGCGCCGTCGTCGAGGCAATCGAGGGCCACGGCCAGGTGGTGCACGGCTCGGGCAAGGCCAAAACCGAAGCGCGAAAGGTCGGCAAGTTCACGCATATCGCAGTGAAAGGCGCCACGGACTGCGATGTCACCGTTGGCAAGGCGCAGTCCGTCGAGATCACGGCGGACGACAACCTTTTGAGCCACGTGACGACCGAGTTGGTGGGTGAGACGCTCGTGATCTCAACCAAAGGTTCGACCTCCACGCGTCTTGGCATCAAGGCCAAGATCACCGTCCCTGAGCTCAACGGGCTCGATATCTCGGGCTCCGGAGACTCCAGCATCCGGGGGATCAAGAGCAAGACGTTCTTTGTATCGATTTCGGGCTCGGGCGACGTACGGGCGGCTGGCGGAGCGGACAACGTGTCTGCGTCCATCGCGGGTTCCGGCAGCGTGGACTTGGCGGGGCTCAAGGCCAGAGTAGGAGATATTTCGATCACCGGTTCGGGTGACGTCAAGGTGAGCGCCTCGGAGAAGCTGAATGCCACGATCGCGGGTAGCGGCAATGTGACTTACTTTGGGAACCCCAAGGTTCGCAGAACGGTGATGGGTTCCGGCGAGGTGGTCAAGGGGTAATTTGAAGAGCCGCTGAGCGAGGGATCGCTCCACAGAGCCCCTCAGTTTGGCGAGATTGCAGCTCCGCCAAGCTGAGCGCGTCCCCCTCGTCCGGTTCGATAGCGCTCAACGACCTCCCCCCTCGGAGTGGGGAGGTAGACCATTTGAAGGCGTGAATGCGCTATGGGAAGTGCCCTGGCCCCCGCAACAGATAGAATGCAGCGATGATTCAGGAATCGCGGCTTGTCGGCCTCTTTAGGGAACTCTGCAGCATCAACTCCCCGGCTTTGGCTGAGCGCGACGTCGTGCAGCACGTCCAGAGGCTTCTGGAAGGCATCGGACTCGAGGTTAAGGAGGACGACGCCGGGGCGAAGATTGGGGGCAACGCCAACAACTTGATCGCCACGCTGAAGGGCAATGTTCCCCGCGCGCCGAGGATCTTCTTCTCCGCACATTTCGACACTGTTGAACCCACCGAGGGCCTTGTCATCGGTGAGAAGGACGGCGTTCTGTTCAGCGAGTCGGACACGATTCTGGGCGCGGACGACAAGGGGGGGATGGCGCCGATCATCGAGGCGGTGCGTTGCCTGATGGAGTCGGGAGTGCCGCACGGCGACATCCTGCTTCTGCTCTCTTGTGCCGAGGAGATCGGGCTCAAGGGGGCAGCGGCCCTCGACATCCAGTCCCTGAATCTCGACTTCGGCTACGTTTTTGACACCGGCCCGCCGGTCGGCTCATTCGTGACTCGTACGGCCACACACGACAAGCTGGACATCACAATCGTCGGCAAGCCGGCGCACGCGGGCAAGGACCCGGAAAACGGCCTCAACGCGATTCAGGTGATGTCCGACGCCATCCATGGCATGCGCCTTGGGAGGATTGGCCCAGAGACCACCGCCAACATCGGCATCGTTCACGGCGGCACCGCCGTGAATGTGGTCTGCCCTTCGGTCTCGCTCCGGGCCGAGGCCCGCAGCACGAGCGTCGCGGAGCTGGACCAGCAGGTGGACCACATGATCGCCAGGTTCACCGAAGCCGCCGAGAAGTGGGGTGCGGAGGTCAAGATCGACCACGAGCGGCATTACGACTCCTATCACGTCGCTGAGGATCAGAAGGTGGTCCAGGTTGCCCAAGCCGCGAGCAGGGCTCTCGGCTTTGAGCCGGCGCTTCGAACGACCCTGGGAGGGAGCGACGCAAACGTCTACAACACCAAAGGCGTGCCCTGCATCGTGGTGGCGACGGGTATGGAGAAGATCCACACACACGAGGAGTGCATCTCGATCCAGGGGCTTGTCGATACCGCGCGGCTCGCCTATCAGATCGCGATTGAGGCGGCCCGATAAACGGCAGCTTGGTAGACTGAGATCATGAGGCTCGCTCTCTGGGTTGCACTTCTGGCCGGGGTGGCCGCCGGTTGTGGCGGCGAGAAGCCTGCGGCGTCTCCGTCGGCTCCAAAGCCTGTGGCTTCCGTGTCCGAAGCGCCGGATGGCGGGCTTCGCACGAAGAGCGGGCTGTATCTCTCGAACGATCAGGCGCGGTTTTCGGTCAACGACTCGGTTGAAGAGGCCCTACGGCTTTTTGAGCGGCCCACGAAGGCCTATGACATTCGGGAGCTCCCGGAGCCACTTGTAAGCGAAAAGGGCCTGCGCGCGGCAGGCTGGGCAAAAGGTGGCGACGGCTATGGGCTAATCGTTTCCAACGATCAAGTGATCGCTGCCGTGGCGACGCGGGCCGGCCGTAATCGCACCGACGTGGATGCAGCCGTTTCTGTCTATAAGGAGCTGTTCTCAAGCGTGGAGGCGGCGCCGCTGGAAGGGAAGACGGCGAAGTACTGGTTCTTTGAGGACGGGAGCCACAGGCTGATGATCTGCGGCGCCAAGACGCGCAAAGGCGACTGGACCTTTACATTGGCGCTCGGCGAGCAATGGGTGATGGACCGGCTCCGCATGGACAAGACCTCGGCCCTCGAAGACCTAAAGGAAGCGGAGCGCCGCATGGCGGAGGAATAGGGGGTCTCCCTTTCCCGGTCCATTTCCCTTAGGGCCCCATAATCGTGCTCTGGGCAGGCTTCTCCGTTTGGCTTTCGCCGCCTGCCTTTCACCCTACTCAGAGATGCCCAGGGATTCTTCCAGGCCGCACATGACGTTCATGGCATGGACCATCTGAGCTGCACCGCATTTGCCATTCAGATCCGCCATCGCCTGAACAGTGAGGAGGCTGTTTGGGGCGTCTTCGGTGATGCGCAGGCGGTAGAGCGCATAAGGCTTGCCCAGGACCAGCTCCACGTCCCAGGGCGAGTCCGCATCGTTTCTGACGTACAGCGAGCGCCCATAGAACTCATCGAAGATCGCGTCGAGGTCTTCGATGCGATCGGGGGTCGGCACGACCGCCATCACCGTGCAGGCGGCCGCCCCGCGAAGGTCCATTGGATCACAATCCAGTGAGAACCCGCCTTTCCAGCCTTCATCGTCAAGAAACGCCTCAAACTCGTCCTCGTCGATCGGGATCGTGGCCTGCACCAGCGGGCTTTCCTGGAGCAGCCCGGATCGCGCCAACGGGGCAAGGGCGATCAGGGCCAACGTCGCCCCAGGGGAGGGAACCGACACCACGTCGGCGCACACCAAGGGGTTGTTGTCCAGCGTCTCGAGGAGCCCGGCCACTTCTGCGGCCTGGTTGCCGATTTGGATGCTTCGTCGCCAGCCATCCAGCGAGAACTCAAGCGTCTTGGAGCTTCCAGCGCGGACCTCATCGATCCTGGGATGGGCCCGAAGGAGGCCTTCAAGCCCGGGAATCGGCCCACAGACCGCAGCAAAGCGCTTGTCGCCAACCATCAAGCCAGATTACTTGGTCCGTCGAATCTTGGTGGTCGCGTTGGAGTCCATGGGCTTGCCGCCGCCCATGTTCATTTTCACGGTCAGCTTCATATCCAGGGAATGAAGCGATCCATCCGAGACGTTGAAGTACATCGTGCCGGCGCCGACGACATCCATGCCCGTCTCGCCGCCTCGATTCTTGGCCTTGGGGCTGATGGCCACCGCGGCCACCCTCTTGCCGTCCACGGTCTTCATTCCCGCCATTCCGCCCGTTGCCCCAGCCATGTTCCCGGGCCAGGACTGCCCGATGACGACAGGCTTCTCGGGGAACCCGATAATGCCGCTACCCGGCATCGATCCTTCGCCGACCGGTTTCCCTTTGGCATCCACTTGGACGGTGGAAGTCCGGTCGCCGCCTCCGCCGTTGCCCAGCGCAGGCGTTTTGACCTTGTACTCAAGCGTGGCGACGCCGTTCTTGACGCTTTTCACAGAGATAGAGAACGGCATGCTCACTGAAAACGGCTGCGTCGCTCCCGCAACGGCGACAGAAGTATCGTTTGAATAGCGGTACACCTGCCCGGCGGCGAACTTGTGCCGAAGCAGGAAACCACTGCCCTGTTGCGTGATCTGCCCAATGGCTCCCGAGGAGAGCGATAGTGCGGTGGCGGCGAAAAGAAGGCAGGTGTGTGACTTCATAGACTGGGAACCCCGACCGTGGTGGATCATCCCTTCTTGCCAGGGACGATCTTGATCATCTCAACGGTGTAAATGATCACTTGGTTCGGCGGTAGGAATTGAGTCCCAGCCGAGCCTTGGCACAGGCGGGGTGGAAGGCGCAAGATACGCTTGCCGCCGACCTTCATCCCCTTGAGGCCCTCGTCGATGCCCGAGATGGCGTCGCCAATGCCCAAAGTAAAGGTCACCGTCTTTCCGCGTTTGTAGGAGGAGTCAATCAGCTTCTTGTTGACCAGGCGGCCCTCGTAATGGACCGTCACCACGTCCTTGGCCTGAGCGGCGCGGCCCGTGCCCACTTTGACGTCGTTCGCGTCGTAGACGACGTCCTCGCCCACCTTCACGATGTCGAGAAGCGTGATCTCAAAGAAGAGGTCGCTATTCGCGGGAATCTTCTCGTTCGCCTGAGCGCCATATCCCAGCGCCGACGGCACCTTCAGCGTGCGCTTGCCGCCGACCTTCATCCCCTTGAGGCCGACATCCCAACCTTTGATGACCTTTCCCGCGCCCAGCACAACGGCGAGCGGGGTGGCGGCCATCGCGTCGTTCCGGTCAAAGATCGTGCCGTTCAGCAGCTTGCCGACGTAGGTCACATAAAGAGTGTCGCCGTCCTCAGCAGGCCTGCCTTTTCCAACGGTCTGGTCGATGATCTCCAGCTTTTGCAGCCCTCCGACCGCCTGGCCAAAAGCGCCGGATACCAATCCGAGCATCACAAAAGCAAGCCCAACGGGCCTCGCAAGGAATCGAATCATGAGTGGTACTTTACCTCTTCAGGGTCTGATGAGAACGGTGTAGCCCGGGCGTCTCGCCTGGGTGGATTAGGTTCAGTGATGATAGTTTCCGGGCACATGTACAGCATTTCTCGACGGTCCCCTTCAAGTTACAGACGCTCCTGCATCAGGGCAGGTGCGTCCTCATCAGTGGGACTCCGCCACGCTTCCAACGGCAAAGGGCGGGTGGGGAGTTCCCAGATAATGGTCGGCGGTACACTCGGCTCCCCGCATGGGAAAGAAGAGCCAAACCAAAGAGGAGCCACGAACGCCCCGGACCATCGAGAACCGGAGGGCGCGGCACGACTACGACTTCCTGGAGACCCACGAAGCCGGAATCGTGCTCGAAGGGGCGGAGGTCAAGAGCCTCTGGCTTGGCAGGGTGAACCTGACGGACGCTTTCTGCAAGATCGAGGGCGACGAGCTCTGGATCGTGTCGCTCGACATCGAGCCCTATGAGCATGCAACCCGATTCCAGCCGGAGCGGCGGAGAACGCGCAAGCTCCTCATGCACCGAAAGGAAATCGACCTGCTGCACCGCAAGGTGCGCGAGAAGGGGCTGACGTTGCTGCCTTCGCGGCTTTACTTCAAGAACGGCAGGGTCAAGGTTCAGGTGGCGCTCGCGAGGGGGCGCAGGGAGTATGACAAGCGCCAGCAGATCGCCGAAAAGGAGAAGCGGCTGGAAATCGAGCGGATGCGCTCTGAGCGGCGCTGACCGGTTCAGTTTGGGCTTGATACTGCCGATAACCTGAAGAAGGACGGTTGTTGGACCATGCAATTCCCGAATTCAGCCCTTGAGCGTGCCGCGATCACCGTAGTCGTCAACCTGGAGGGCGCACCACGCAGCCTGAGGGCCACCTATGCGTCGTCAGAGCCTTTCACCGTCGAAACCGAAAACACCTGGGCCAGGTCGCTCGCGCCTGAGACGAAATTGCTCTTTGTGGTGCAGTCGGGAACCGAGATCATCAAGGGCACGGGGCGCGTGATCGACAACGTCGAATCCGGACAGCGGTGGCGAATCGCCGTCGAGAACGTCCTCTGGGAGTCTGTGGATCGCCGGAGGCATTCGCGAAAGGCCGTTCACCTTCCCGTCGAGTACCGTGTGGTGGAGGAGGATCCTTCAGGCACGCGCTTGGAGCGGGGGTCCGCGATGACGATGGATCTGAGCGTCAGCGGCGCCTGCCTAAAAGCCGAAAAGCTGCCCAACGACGGTTTTCTGGTCGATGTCAGCCTTTCGCTGAACGGCTTTGATGCGACCCGCGCGCTAGGCGTCGTGGTCTGGGTCCGGCCGATCGCAGGCGAGTTTGGGATAGAGTTCCTCGACTACTTCGCGGACGCGAAGAAAGTTCTGGGTGAGTTCGTCGAAGCGGCAGCGTAGTGCTGGAGCCTTAGTCAGGTCCTTTGGCTAAGGCAGACTGAGAGTCTGCCCGTTGGAGCAGCGGGATTCACGTGTCCCTCGGTCCCTTTGTCCCTAGCCCCAGCTTCCTACAAAGACGGTCTCGGCGGGTCCTGTCATGAGGACATGCCCTGATTCCAGATAAGTCACGGACCTTTCCGTGAGCCCGTTCAGGAACCCAGCGACGGCGCAGGCGCAAGCGCCCGTGCCGCAGGCGAGGGTGATCCCCGCGCCTCGCTCCCAGGTGCGTTGGATCAGGTGCGTTGAGCATACGACCTGGACGAAGTGAACGTTGGTGCGGTTGGGGAAGTCCGGGTGGCGCTCATAGAGGGGCCCCCAGGTTTCCAGTGGGACTGCGGCAACGTCTTCGACGAAGAAGACCAGATGGGGATTGCCCATGGAGACAGCCGTCCCCTCCATGCAAAGGCTTTGAACGACCGTTGGGACGGCGATGTAGGATGAGGACGGGTCGCCCAAGACCGGGATTTCGGCGCGCGAGAGCCTGGCGGGGCCCATGTCCACCCGAACCTGGCCGTCCGGCATCGTTTCGAGCGTGAGCGTGCCCGCGCCTGTTTCGACGTCCACCCGGTCCGCGTCCCAGAGGCCCTGTTTCTTCAGGAACTGCGAGAAGCAGCGGATTCCGTTGCCGCACATCTCGCTCTCGGAGCCGTCAGGGTTGAACATCCGCATCTCAAAAGGCGCCGAGGCGCCCTTGCGGGCCAGGATGAGTCCGTCCGAACCCACCCCGAACCTCCGATCGCAGATCTTGCGAGACAGCTCGGGGAGGGACGCGTCGTCAATCGGATGGCGAATCGCGTCGACCATCACGAAATCGTTTCCGATCCCGTGCATTTTGGTGAACGGTATCACTCTTCTTCAGGTGCCGGCGCGCCGCCTTCATCGCCGTGCGGCCGGTAAGTGGAAATCTGCTTCGATGGGACGATGCTGGCAACGGCATGCTTATAGACGAGCTGCGTGGGCTTGCCCGGGGAGTCCAAAAGAACCGTAAAGGCGTCGAAACCGCGCACGTGGCCTCTGAGCTGCACGCTGTTCGTGAGATAAAAGGTGACCCCGATGCCCTCTTTACGCACCTGGTTTAGAAACATGTCCTGGAGATTAATAGACTTCGCCATTGAGAACCCTCAACTTCAATTCAATCGTTCCAAAGCAAACCCAAAGGCCTCTTCGGTATTCCCGAATCCCGCATATCGCTCGACTTTCGGTTCTTTTCGCAGCCACGTTCTCTGACGCTTCGCATACTGCGCCGTCTCGTTTACGACGAGTTCGACCGTTTCACCGAGCGAAAGCTCGCCATCGCAATGACGCCATAGGGCGGCATAGCCGATAGCCCGCATCGCCGGATCGCTTCGGCTGACCCCCTGCTTGCGCAGGCGCTCTGCCTCGGCAACCCATCCATTTTGCATCATTCTTTCCGCTCGTGCAACAATCCTTTTCCGCAATAGGTCCACATCTGGATCGAGGCCTACCTTTTGAATCTGAAAAGGCGGCAAAGTGAACCTAATCGGGGGGGTTGAGTCGAACAGCTTTTCGAGCGCCCGGGTTACGCGGGCTGGATTCTGAAGGTCCGCTTTGGCCGCAGCTTCAGGACTCCATTGCCGAAGCTCCTGCGCGAGCGCCTCCAGGCCCTCCGATTCGAGGCGCGAGCGAAGTCGGGCGCGGAGTTCGGGATCGGGCTGGCCGTGGAGCTCGCCGTACTCTTCCAGCAGCGCGCGGACGTAGTAAGCAGTTCCGCCCACAAGGACGACGTTTCGGCCCCGGGCATAGAGCGGTTCGAGGAGGCTGACGGCCCTTTGGACAAAGTCGCCCACTCCAAACGGCTCGGCGGGATCCAGGATGTCGATCAGCTCGTAACGCTCGGTGTTCAAGGGTTTTGCCGTCCCAACGTCGAAGCCGCGATAGACCTGAAACGCATCGGCGCTGATGAGTTGGGCTTGGAGCCTATCGGCGAGGCGCTCAGCGAGCTCCGTCTTGCCGGCTGCCGTCGGGCCGAGGACGGCCACCAATCGGGGCCGATCTGGAGGGGGAAGACTCACTTGATCTCTTTGACGCCGAACTTCTTGCCCTCTTTGGCCGAGCAATCGATCTCGTTCTTGAAGACGTTGTCGCCGACCTTGTTCTCGGCCCGGAAGAGTCCAGACACCTGGACTTTGGCGCCCTCTTTCGGGGTGGGCTCAAGGGTTCCACGCCCATACACGCTCAGCTCTTTGTCGCCGTCTTTCAGCTTGAGCGTGTAGTACTTGTTGCCGATCTTGGAGGTCCGCTGCTTGAAGTCCTTGACGGTGCCATTGACCTCGACCTCCTTGCTGTCGAACTTCTTGGGGTCCTTGAGGATGTCCGCGACCGTTGCCTTCTCGGCCGCAAGGGCCAGCGCGGGCAGAGCGAGGACGAGGAGCAGACGAAAGAGGTGGGTTCGACGCATGGTCAATATTGTATCAGTGCGTTCACATCGTAGCCAAGTAGGTTGGATCGGCCTTTCAAGAACGTCAGCTCCACCATGAAGCCAAAGCCGCAGACGGAGCCGTTCAGGCGCTCGACGAGCCTCGCGACGGCTGCTGCCGTGCCGCCGGTGGCGAGCAAGTCGTCGATCACGTACACGCGCTGTCCCGGGCTCACTGCGTCGGTGTGCATCTCAACCACGTTGGTGCCGTATTCTAGGGCGTACTCCTCAGAAATTCGGTCATAGGGCAGCTTGCCGAGTTTGCGGGCCATCGAGAACGGGATGCCAAGCGCCATCGCCACCGGCACTCCAAAGAGAAAGCCTCGGCTCTCCATGCCCACGATGATCTCGGCGCCCCTGGCTTTGGCGTCGTCTTTCAAGAGGTCTACGACCTCTTGCAGCGCCGCCGGATTCTGGAGCACAGGGTGGACGTCCTTGAACAGGATCCCAGGTTTGGGAAAGTCGGGAACGTCCCGGATATACGATTCAGCGAGAAGCTTCGGCATGCCGCAGGGAATATACCCGTGCAGTCGCTACCAGCTGCTCCCGCCTCCGCCTCCACCACCGCCTCCAACGCTGCCCCCTCCTCCTCCTCCACCACCACCGCCGAAGCTGCCGCCGCCAAAACTGCTTCCTCCACCGAAGCCGCCAAACAACGAAGAGCCGCCGCCAAAGCCGGACCCGCCATCCCCAAACCGGTCGCTCGAATAGACCGGTGGAGGCGGCGTCATCGCGACGATCATATGGCCGGACCACGAGGACACGCCATCCACGAGGGTCTCGGACCAACTGGAGGTCCAGGCCCCAGGTTGCACGTCGAACCAGGCTGGAGGATGAGCGCCCAGGCCCTCGAATGCCTGGGAAAGTGGGCGCACGAGGTTGAAGGCCACCGCGTAGGGCAGGAGCTGCTCGAAGAGGGCTTGAGCGGGCATCGACTCCACTGCGGTCCGGAGCAGAGGCGCCTCGGCTCTGGCGATGAATTCGTAGAGGCCGCGAATCTCCTGGTAGGCGGCCGCGCCCTTAGGGGTTCTTCCGTTAACCGTCGAGGCGATAACCACGGTTGCCAAGAGGCCCATGGCCAGGCCTGCCGCCATGGGCACAAAGAACCCCATGCCGAGGCTCCCAAGCGCAACAGCCAGGCCGGAAACAAGGATCAAGCTGGTAAGAATGCTCCAAGCGGTGACTGTAGAAGCTACCTGCTCTGGCCTGAGGGAACAAAACCCCTCACTGACCGACCAACTGGAGAGTCCGTACTTGAGCGTCTCATAGGGCCAGGAGAAGGTCGACCGAAGAGACTCAGGCGTGAACGTGGGGCCATAAGGCGCCAGATTTCGGTGCAACGCAAGCTCGAATTCGGTCAGATTGACGCCACTTTCTTCCGGCAAGAGTGTGACTTCCACCTCGCCCCAGTTCTGCTGAGCGGCGCTACCAAGCTGGATGGTGGCGGCTCCCTTCTGGGCGAGGCTGACGATCCCAGCGACGACGTCGCGAGCATCCAGCGAGTTGTCGATCACGAAGCCACACTCGCCAGGCCCGAAGCCCTCGGGCGGGCTGTAGCGCACGACCAACGGCGTGTTGGAGTTTGTGTTGTAGAAGGACCGGCACAAGAGCGCGATTAGCACTGGAAACAGGCCAACCCAGGCATAAATCCAGTCAAATCGGGTGGGCGCATAGGTGCCTGGATCGTTGTCCGGGGAAGAATTCGGGTAGCTAACGCCCTCGGAAGCGCGCTGACGCAGTTCATCCTGCCTAGCCTGCGCAAGGGGACCTTGCCAGGCGACGGAGCCTTTCGCGATCGCCAGGCCAACCGTTAGCGACTCTCCTCGCGTCAGGGTGCGCTTGACGTCCACCGTCGCCTTTCCTGCAGTTCCCTTGCCGTCAAGCTTGAGCGAAGCCGTCACGCCCGCCAGCTTCCCGATCGCCCTCTTTCTGGGCGCGGGGATCGTGATGCCCTGCGTCGAGCCCAGACGGCCAGCCAGGGCGCGGAACATGGGCGGCGTCTTGCCTTTGGCATTGGGGAAGGCCACCTCGACATGGGCCGCGGGAATCTGGGTGGGCCATTCGGTGGGCAGGACGTTCCAGTAGAGCTCGGTGCGCGCTTTCGATTTGGCGTCGCCGTCGAAGTCTGTGAGACCGTCGTACACCAGGTACTTGAGCGTGTAGCGGACCCTGCCTGTAAGGGTGACATAGGGATCACCGATCTTTAGGCTGAGCTTGTCGCCTTCGTCGCTCGCGCCCGCTTGCCCAGGCTGCCCTTCACCTGGGGTCCAGGCCTCTTTGGAGCCTGACGTCAGGCGGCGATAGCGGACGAATTGAAAGGCCACGTTGGCGTAGCGGTAGCGCCCGGCTCCGGCGAGATAGGCCGTCGGGACCCAGCGGATGATCCCATGCTTTGGCTCGGTGAACGTGACGTCGATGACCTCGACGATTGAGAGCGATCTGTTGGGCTTGACGGTGACGTAAACGTCGAAACGGTTGGTCCTGAAACCGGCTTGTGCGCCGCAGAGGGAAGCGAGGAGAAAGACATAGATCGTGACCCAGAAGCGGGTTTTCATCACAGGTTGGCGTTCGGGACCTCGCGTTCCGAGGGGGTGTCCACCTCGAAGAATTCCGCCTGTTTGAAGGACCCGATCGAGGCCACGATGTTGCTTGGGAACGCTTCGATCTTCGTGTTGAAATCCCGGACGCAGGCGTTGTAGTACTGTCTGGCGCTCGCGATGACCCGTTCGGTCTCCGAGAGTTCCTTTTGCAGGTCCGAGAAGTTGGCGCTGGCCTTGAGTTCGGGGTAGTTCTCGGCGACGGCGAGCACTCGGAACAGGCTCTGGCCCAGGTGCTGCTCGGCTTCGGCGCGCTGGCCCAGGGAGGCGGTCGCCACCGCGGCGTGAGCCCTGGCCTCGGTAACCGCCATCAGCACCTTTTGTTCATGAGAGGCATAGGCTTTGACGGCTTCGACCAGATTGGGGATGAGCTCGGACCGCCGCTTCAGGTTGACGTCCACGTCCGACCAAGCCCCTTTGACGTGCTGCCTCAAAGAGACAAGCCCGTTATAGGCAGCGATCATCACCAGGAGCCCCAGCCCGGCCAAGACGGCAAGGACGATCAAGACGGGTCCGACTGCTTCTCCGTTCATTGTCACTATTCCTTCGTTGCCGGAGCCAAAAAGGATGCAACGGGCTGCAGAATCCACCGGACCCGGTCCAGAGATTCCACGACTTGCGGGTCAAACTTGCTTCCGCTCTTCCGCTGAATGGCCTCGAACGCCAGGGTCCCGGGGTCGGCCGACGAGAGTTCTGCCTGTGCGAGAAACGCCTCGGCCACGGCCAGAATGCGCGCCCCGATCGGGATCTGCTCGCCCGCCAGGCCTTGAGGAAAGCCGGAGCCATCAAAGGCCTCGTGAGCGGCGAGCACCATGGGGGCCGCGCGCTTTAGCCAGTCGTGCGATTCGAGCATGCGCACCGAGAACGAGGCTTGAAGCTTGAGATCCTCAAGTTCGAATTGCGTCAGGCCCGACTTGCCGTGCAGGTCGTTCATCGACACCGATAGTTGGCCCGCGCCGTGGAGCAGGGAGGCGCAGCGCAGGTCGATAAGCTCGGCATCGCTCAGGCCAAGGTCTTCGCCGATGGCAACGGTGTAAAGAGCGATCTGCTCAGCTCGGAGCCCTTCACCTGGAAAGTGGTCCTCCAGCGCCTGGACGAACGCGCGCAAAGTGTCGTTTCTTTCGATGCGCTCGAGATCATCCAAGCGGGCGATACTCCGCTGCTGCCGAATGGATGCTGAGCTGGGCTTGCAAGAGCTCGGCCTTTTTGCGCGTGATGCCCGTTAGGAGCGTTACCGGCACCTCGTCGAGAAGTTGCTTAACCTGGTTTCGGTTCAAGGCGAGCATGTGCTGAAGCGCCGTGATCAACTCCTCTTTGTGCCCGGCATGGCTCACAAGGACCAGTTCGTAGAGGCGCTCGTCGTCGGTTACGGCGTAGGCCTTGGGGACGTGCCGGATCTCCTTGCCCTCATCCTCGCCGACCAGGGGGATTTCGTGGTCGCACTTCTCGCAGATCAGTACGTCATTCTTCTCAGAGTAGTAATTCAGCTCGTTGCAGTAGCCGCAGCGAACCTGGAACACGGGCAGCGGCTTTTCGTCCTTGATCGGGATGACCCGGTGGCACACGAAGCACTTGAAGTCGTCGTCGGGCGGCTCGACCAGCACGTTCTTAGCCGAGCAATAGGGGCAGGTGACGTGGTACCCGGTGACCTGCTTCATCTGCCACGAGGCATAGATCGAAAAGGCGATCAGCCCCAGCCCACCCAAGATCATCACCCAGGCGATACCCGTCAGCATGCCGCCGTATTCGTAGCGCTGGTAGTTCCGGAATAGAAACCCAATCGCGGCCGCGACGACGCCAAGCACACTGAAGCCGACGGCTTTTTCGCCGATGATCTCGATAACATCCGACTTGCGCAACGGCATGGCTTGAATCTACCCCCCAGGAATCCTTGCGGGGAAGTATATCCGCAGGGAGCCGTGCCGACGTTGCCTGTCCGGGCCTTTAGGAACGCTTACTGATCGGGCCTGCCGTCGGCAATGGTCGGCTTGCCCGACGCTTTCGGTGAGGAGGCGTCGCTGTTCGTCTTGTATTTCACGGTCGGCGCGGCGCCTCCCGACTCCTCGATGGCAGGGATGATGAGAACCTTGCCGCTGCCTTCATCAAAGGAGGTGAACCCACAACGCGGGCCGAGGTCTTCGAGCATTTCGAAGCCGGTCATGTTCGCATAGTTGATGGAAACCCGTGTCTCATTGACTCCCGGCGCGACCTCCAGCTTGAGGCTGCAGGTTCGGGCGATCAGCTCCAGAGCTTCGGATAGCGTGATTCCCGCAGATGACACCGATTGTGGTTTGAGGTAGTCGGCGATCTCGGGTTGCGCGGGGGTTGGGCTGTTCGGGTCGTATTTCGGGGGTTCGTAGGAGGGCCCGCGGTAGGAGACGGTTTCGGGGGGCGCAGTCTGGCTTTGGACAACTCCGGAATCGGGCTTCGTTCCTTGTGAAGAAAACGCCCGGCTCGCAAAGAAGAAGCTGGCGACGCCCAAACATGCCAGCGCCGCGAACCCAAGGACCCACACGTAGCGTGACGGTGGAGGCGCTGCCTGAGCGGGCGCGCGGAATCGTGGCGGCAAGGCGTCATGGCTCACGCGGCGCCCCGCGCCTTTGAGATCCCTGACCATCGCGATGCGCTTTCCGAGTTCCAGCGAGTGCTCGGGGAATCGGCCGTTGAAATCGGCGACCGCGTGGGGGTCGTCGCTCTCGGCCACGAGCCACAGCATCTTGTCCACGTCCGGGTGGATCCGCCTCATTCGGGCTCCTCCTCGTAGAAGGCGCGGAAGCGCTCGCGGGCGCGGTAGAGGCGGGTCTTGGCGGCGTTGACGCCACAACCGACGCTGTCGGCGATCTCTTGAAGCGAGAGCTCCTCCCAATAGAAGAGCACGAGAAGTACGCGGTCCTGGGGCGAGAGCCTCGCCATGGCCGCCTGGACGCGAGGGTCGGCGGGCTGCTCGGCGGGCTCAGCGATCGCGCCGGCTGCTTCGTTCAGGGGGCGGTTGCGCTGGAGGCGTTTGTTGCGGCGCGCATACTGGATCGTACGGTTCACCGCTACTCGGAAGAGCCAGGTCCCGAACCGGGAGCGCCGATCGAAACGGGCCAGGTTTCTGTAGAGCAAGGCGAAGACTTCCTGGACGGCATCGGCGGCTTCGTCGGCGTCGCCGAGCACCCCCCGAGCCATCGCATAGACGCGGTCGTAATAGCGTGCGTACAGCTGATCAAACGCGTGGGAATCACCTCCCAAGAAGCGCTCGACGAGGACGGAGTCTTCGTCGAAGGCCGGGGTGTTGCTGCGCTCGATCACTGCCGAAACCGACACAGCCTTTGGACGCGCCTTTAGGTTCAACGGTTACTCCACATGAACAGACATTGACGGCAGATGGTTCGGTTCAGACGAAAAACTGCGCCCCCATTGTGCGAGGGCGCAGTTCTTTAGGGCAGACCACTTACCGGCCCGCCAGTTGCAGGGCTTTCTTCATCTCACCCAGCACCTGGTCGGGGTTGGCGTAGCCGACGAACTTATGAAACACATTGCCGTCGGGGGTCATGAACTTGACCAGAGGGATCGAGCTTGCTTCGTACTTCTTGGCAAGTTCGGGGTTCTCGTCCACGTCGATCTCGCAAAACACGAACTGCTTGCCGAACGCCTTGAACTCGGCCATTGGATAGACCTCGGCCTTCATCTTTTGGCACGGGGTGCACCATGTGGCGTCGAAGTCGACCATCACAAGGCGGTTCGTCCGCTTGGCGAGCGCGAGCGCTTCATCCAGGTTGTGGAGCCACTTGTCCGAATAGCGCTCCTCCTCCGAAAGCTCTCGGGAGCCCGCCGGGGCGTTGAACGCAAACGCGGAGTCGTTGGCTGCGCCAAGGGTGAGGCTCTTGGTGACGATGACTTTCTGATCGTTGGAGTCGCCGTAGGTGATCTCCGCCTGTCTGGCGAGGCCGGCCGCGTCGAGATAGTAGCTCACCTTGCGCTTGCCGCCGCTAAAGGTGGCTTCGACGACGTTGAACTGCTCGCCCTTGCGGGTCTTCACGCCGAGGGACTTGGTTGCCGCGCGATCCAGCGCGTGCGCATCGAAGAACGGCGCCCAGAGGGCGACCGCTTCATCCTGGAAGAGGGCAGCCAGCGAGCCGGGGTTCTGCGGATCGCGGTAGTAGGTCTTTGCCTGCTTGTCGTAGGTCAAGATGGTCTTTCCGTCCGCGACGATGATCGACACGGGGGTCTCGATCCGCGCCTTGTCGGGCTTGGCGAGGGTCACGTCGAAGCTCGCCATGGTGCCGCTGACGCTTCCCGCTTGATAGGTGGCCTTGAGGCCTTGTGCGCCGTTCAGCGCTTTGACGAAACCCGAGAGCAAGCCGCCACTCTGCGCTGCAAGGGCAAGGGCCGCCGTTCCAAAAATGCTCAGACCAATGAACTTTCGCATCGTTCCCTCCTCGGCGCAACAGCAAACTTCGGCGCCGAACCGTTGAATTCATGATACATGACGTCTTGGCGGTTGGAGTGACATTCTGAAAACTTGCGCGGGCCATAATTCGGGTGTGGCCAACTCAGGGAAGAGACTCGGCTGGTTCATCGCGGGGCTTGCAGCGCTGCATTTCGTTTTGGCGCTGGGGTTCGCGTCGGTCACGCCGTACCGTGCTGCGGGAGTACTAAGGTTCCAGGGTGGCCAGCAGGTGCCCGACGTCGGCGCGCCTGACGAGCGACAGCACGCGAACTACATCCAGCACCTTTTGGACGGCAAGGGATTGCCAACGCTGGTGGCTGGGGACTTCGAGAACTATGAGTCTCACCAGCCGCCGCTTTACTACCTTACCGCCGCCGGCTGGGCCAAGGCGCTGGGTGTTTCCGACGTTTCGGACCGCAGCGCGGGCCTTAGGCTACGAAGCCTGAACGCCCTCATCGGCGCTGCAGGGGTCGTTGGTGTTTTTTTTCTGGCTTGGTGGGGTCGGCGGAACCTTGGGATCGCCTTCGGGGCGGCGGGATTCGCGGCGCTTCTTCCCTCGAACCTTGGCCTGAGCGGCTCGGCGTCGAACGACCCTCTGCTGATCGCTCTGTGTACTTGGACGCTTGCGCTTTGCGTTCTGTGCATCCGAGATGGCTGGTCTTTGAAACGGGCCATCGGGATCGGCTTGTTGGCGGGTCTTGCTGTTCTTTCGAAGACTTCCGCCGTAGCGCTCTTGCCGATTCTCGCCCTGGTGTGGTGGCTTTCCGCGAAGGCCGGCAAAGGGCCGAACTGGAAGTGCGTCGCGGCCGTATCGCTTCCGCTCTTGGTGCTTGTCACACCCCTGTTTCTGCGCAATCAGTCACTCTACGGCGACCCGTTGGCGCTGAGCGCGTTTACCAAGGCGTTCCCCAATTCGCCCTCCCCTCAGAGGGACGCCCCCGTAACCTTGGCTCCTTTGTTTGACCAGGTCGAGCCCGCGTGGGCGCCCGGTTGGCTCAAGTACTGGTCCGGCTTCAACGAAATCGGTTTGGGCGTCGGGTGGTGGACGCTTCGAGGCTTCTTCGGAGCGTTCGGCTACATGGACATCTTCATGCACGGCCGAATCTACGGCGCTTTGGGGCTGTTGCTGTTGTTGGTGTTCGTCGCTTCTTGGTTGCCAGATCGTTCGGAGGAGGCGACGGCCGCGAAGTCGGCAAGGCTACTGGGGCAGTTGTTTGCCGTTTTGATTGTCCTGTTCTTCCTTAGGTTCAACACGCAGTACTTCCAGGCACAAGCGCGGTATCTGTTGCCCGCGCTGGGGCCGATTTCGCTTGCCGTGAGCATCGGTGTGGTGCGGCTCGCCAAAGCCAAGGCGGAGGTCGGTGCCTGGATCATCGGGGCGCTGCTGCTCGCCATCGACATAGGGCTGCTTACGTGGCTCCCTGGAGAGTTCGCCAAGCGCGTGACGCCGTAGACGGGGCGCAGATTGAAAGCGACGGTGGCCGGTCTGGTTTCAGGACCAAAGCCGGAAACAGGGTTGACGCGCCGTTTGGAACCTATTGAGCGTCGTCTCAGGTAGAAAAGACTAGCTTTCGACGAAGGTGTCATTCACGATGTTGTTCGCACGCTTATCTTTAGGTTTGGCCACTGCCCTTGCCGCCTCGTCCGTTCTTGGGCAAGACACAGGGAAGGTCGTCGACTTCGAGGCCAAGGCTACGACGGTCAAGTCGCTTCTTGCCCAGTTGTCCAAACAGACTGGCGTTGCGCTCTCTTGCTCGAACCAAGTGCAGAACGACGTCGTCCTTCTGCGCGCCAGGGGCCAGTCGCTGGACGCGCTGATGGCCAAACTCGCGGAGGTCACCACAAGCAGGTGGGAAAGGAGCGGCAACGGATTCAACCTAAACAGGGACCTCGACAAGGTGAAAATCGAGGACGCCAAGTACCTCGACTACCGAGCCCATGCGATCCTGCAGGAGCTGGACAAGAGCGCCCAGGAGCTCAAGAAACAGGGCGGATTCGACGCGAATAAGGCCGCCAACGACACCTCTCCCGGCCGCGCCTCGATCGAGACCAATGAAAACGGCAAGACGACCCAGTTTAGGCTCCCCAACCCCAACGAGGCGCCGATCGGCCGCGCCTTGATGCGGATTCTCGCGTCTCTGAACGCCCGCGACCTCGCGGCCATCCCGGAAGGCTCGCGAAACGTATTCGCAACCAATCCGACGCGCATGCAGCGCCCCATGCCCGCGGCGGCCAATCCGGCTCTGCAGACGTTCCTTCAGGAGCAAGAGGCCTACGTCCGCGCGGCGGGCCAGCCCGAATCGGGCAACTCGGGCAGCGAGATTCTTTTTCTCGGCGGCGAGTCGCGCCCACTGTCGTTCCAGGGCGGGTTTGGGAAGGCGCTGCTGATCTTCTACAGGGCGCCGGGGCAGGAGGGGCTTCAGGTAGAACTCAAGATCGCCGATTCGACAGGGACCATTCGGGCGAGCCACTCCAAATATCTTGGGCCCAGGGGTGACAGCCGCAAAGCCGGCCAAACGCCTGCTGGGGCTGCCGGGGAATCGCCGATCGCCATCTCCGATCTTTCGAAACAGATCGCGGAGGCTCTGGGGGGTCCGATTCGGAACGGCCAGGGCGATACTTTTTCTTTCACGGCGACGTCAGGCGGCGGGGGCGTCATGCGTGTGGTGGGTTCGCCTTTCGGCGCCCCGCAGGCCACCAAGCCGCTTACCAAGGAACTTCAGGCGTGGTTCTCGCGCCCCGACCAGAACGATCCGTTGTCATCGTTTGTGGCCGAACTCATCACCGGACTGGACGCGAGCGGAAGCCTTGTGGCGCTCTTGCCGGACTCGCTGCTGATGCCCTTGGCGAGCCTCGCGAGCAAGCCGCTCAAACCTTCGGAGCTGAGGGAGTTGTTGTCCCGAGAGCAGTTGATGGCCGTGCGTCAGGATGGCGGGTGGACGGTCGTGCAGCCCCAATATCCGAGCTTGGCGAGGATAAGGCGGGTTGATCGGACGGCGTTCTCGAACATGCTCAGGGCGATCGAGAAGGATGGGATGCTCAGTCTGGATACGGCTGCGGCCTATGCGTCGGGCCGGACGCAGCCGATGGCGAGCGGCATCGAGAGCCAGTGGGTGAACTTGGCGTACCCGCACGCCGCTCCAGCGTTCTCGAATGCGATCGGAAGCTGGCGCATGTACCAGTTCTACGCGGTGCTCGATCCGGGGCGAAGGGCGATGCTGAGGGATCGCGGAGAGGTGGCCGTCGGCGGGCCCTCTGTGAATCAGCAGGCCGCACTCTCGACGATGGTCTTTCACGACCCAATGGGTCCGAGCAGGAGGCAGATCGAGGCTCCGATGCCGACTCAGGGAGCTCAGCGACAACGAACCCAAGTGGCGACCCGATCGATTGTGGCTACGGGCTCCGACGCGATGGAGTTCATGCCGATGTTCGACCTCTCGATGAATCTCTCCGATGAACGGACCGAGATGCTCCCGAACGGCTTGAACCCGAACGGGGTTGCCAAGCTGAACGGCGACGTCCAGGAGGGTCTCTATGCCACCCAATCGAGCGGTGGCGGGCGTTTCTTTACGGCGCAGGAATATGGGATGTATATGGGCCTTGCGGGCGGTCCCGCAGGGCAGTACTTCCCTCAGTACAGCCACTTCAGGCCGGCGCGGATCACTAGGATGAACTTCATGTTCGAGCTGAGCGACATCGCCACGCTTGCGAAGTCCCTCACCGAGGAGGCTGTGGATCTGAAGCAGCAGGCGGTGGCTTGGAACCTCGTGAATCCGGCGATTCGTCGGGCGGCCGAGGAGCACAAGGCGCAGATGGACAACGCCAACCGGAAGATGGACCTCCGGATAGGCGGAGTGGCGATCCCGCCCCCGCCGGCCCGGTAGCGGTGCCGGCCCCTTGGTCTGTCAGCGGCCTGACGCCCTCACCCGGTTCACTGCGTTCCCCGATGGAACCGGGGCGGGCACCGATTTCTCCCACGGGTGGAGAGGTGGTACACCGGACTCCAGACCCCAGACCTCGCACATCAGACCTCGCACCTCGGACCTCGGACCTCGGACCTCTGCTTCGACAAAACCGGTCGACACAAGTGCGCCGATCTGCGTTACAATGATTCTCCGGGCCCTGGGCCTATAGGGCGCAAGATGAATGACCAATTGATGATCCTGCTCGCGACGCTGATTCCGCTTGGCGGCGTGATAGCGATGCTGATTTCGCTTTGGTCGAAAGATCGAAAATCGCTTACCGAGGCGGTCGAGGGCCGCGCCAAGGCGGAGGCAGAGGTCGCCGCCATCCGGAAGACAACCGACGACGCCCAGAAGGCGTTTGAAGCTGTTGCCGCCGAAGCGCTGAAGAGCAACAGCACGGCCTTTCTCGACCTTGCCAAACGGGAGCTTGAGCGAAGCACCAAGGACGCAGCCGTCGGCTTCTCCAAGGAAACCGGCGAGGTCAAAAAGCTCGTGGACCCCCTGCAGAAGGCGCTTGAGAAGTATGAACAGCAAATCGGAGACATGGAACGGCGGCGGCACCACGCGTTCGGCGAAATTAAGGAGCAGCTTGAAAACGTCGTGCTGCGAAGCGGGGAAGTGGCGAAGCAGACGGAAGGGCTGAAGGCCGCGCTGACGAGGCCGCATGTGCGGGGGCGTTGGGGCGAGATCCAGCTCAAGAACTGCGTGGAACTGGCCGGCATGTCGGAGTATTGCGATTTCAGCCTGCAGGAGTCCTCGCGTAACGATGACGGCGCCTTGCTTCGGCCCGACATGGTCGTCAAGATGCCTGCGGGGCGCAGGATTGCCGTGGACGCCAAGGTCTCGATGGCAGCGTTTGAGTCCTATATTGATGCCCGGACCGACGATGAGCGACGCGCGGCGCTGGAAAGCCACGGGAGGCACATTCGCGACCATGTGACCCGGCTCTCGCGAAAGGAGTATTGGCTGCTGGCCGAAACGCCCGATTTCGTGGTGATGTTCCTGCCGAACGAGTCGTTCCTTTATGCGGCGCTTGAGACCCAGCCGGACCTGATCGAGACGGCTCTCCGCGACAAGGTGCTCATCGCCTCGCCGCCGAATCTGGTGGGGCTCCTAAAGGTGATTTACTTCGGCTGGCACGAGCAAAAGCTCGCGCAGGACGCGAAGAAAATCGCCGATGCGGGTAAGGAACTGCACAAGCGGATCGCCGACCTGATGACGAACTTCCACAGGCTCGACAAGGCGCTGGACCAGGCGCGCGAGGCCTATAACACCGCGGCACACAACCTGAACCACAAAGTGGCCGCCAGCGCGCGCAAGCTGGAAGTGCTGGGCGCCAAGAGCGACAAGGTGATCGAGGAGTTGGCGGTCGCCTCGCTGCCGCAGAGTTCTTTCGACGGCGTGCTCGAGGGCGATGTGATCGAGCTTTCCGATGAAGCGATCCTGGCGCTTGAAGAACCTGAAGCGACTTAATCCAGCTTGGCGCCTTGGCCCGTCTTGCCGCTACAGAACCGCTTTAAGCTCCTGGGCGAAGTGGTCAATCTGGGACTTTGTCCGAGTCTCCGTGACCGCAATGAGCAGGCAGTTCTCCATGCCGGGATAGAACTTTCCGAGGGGGAGGCCGGCGAGGATGCCCTTCTGGAGGAGCGCATCGCGCACCTCTCCCGCGTTTTTGGGCAGTTCGAGGACGAATTCCCCGAAGACCTTGCCGGGGAAGCGGAGCTTGGCAGGTCCGAGGTCCGAGGTCCGAGGTCCGTTTTCAGACCCACCAGTCAGCTTCGAAATCGCATATTGGGTGTTCCGCACCGTGCTTTCAGCGACTTGCCTCATGCCGTTCTTGCCGAGGGCTGACATGTAGATGCAGGCCGAAAGGGCCATGAGGGCCTCGTTCGTGCAGATGTTGCTGGTGGCCTTCTCGCGGCGGATGTCCTGCTCGCGGGTGCGAAGGGTCATGGCGTAGCCGGGCGTGCCGTTTGCATCTTCGGTCCGCCCGACGATGCGTCCCGGAATCCGCCGCACGTGCTCCTGTTTACAGGTGAAGAGACCCAGCGCTGGCCCACCGAAGCCCATGGCGATGCCGAGCGGCTGACCCTCGCCAACGACGAGATCGGCATCGAATTCGCCCGGCGCCTTCAGCAAGGCGCAGGCGATCGGGTCGGCGACGACGATGAACATGGCGCCTGCCGCTCTGGCCGCGTCGCGAGCGGCGGCAAGGTCGTCGATGACTCCAAAGAAGTTGGGATATTGGACGATCACGCAGGCCGCGCCGTTTAGCTTGTCTGACAAGTCGGACCTGTCGGACGAGTCGGACTGGGAGGATCCCGAGAACGCCGCCCCTCCCGACGCCGGAAGCTCTTCGACCTCCAAGCCCATCGACCAGCAATAGGTCCTCAGAAGCTGGCGGTAGTGGGGGTGAACCGCCGAGCAGACGACGATCTTCTTGCGCCCGTTCACCGCATGTGCGAGCAGCGCAGCTTCGGCCATGGCGGTCGCGCCGTCGTACATCGAGGCGTTCGCAATGTCCATCCCGTAGAGTTCGGCGACCATCGACTGGAACTCGTAGATGGTCTGCAGGTAGCCCTGCGACATCTCAGGCTGATAGGGGGTGTAGGCGGTCAAGAACTCGCCCCGCGAAATAAGGGCCCCGACGGTGGAGGGGATGTAGCGGTCGTAGATTCCCGCTCCGAGGAAGCAGACCAGGTCGGTGACGATGTTCTTGTTCTTGCGGGAGAGTTCGAAAAGCCTCCCGAGGAGCCGGTGCTCGTCGAGGGACTCGGGGATGTTCAGTTCTCTTTTGAGCTTGACGGCGTCAGGAACGTCCTGGAAAAGCTCGTCGATGCTGCCGACGCCGATGGTCTTGAGCATCTCGCGTCGGTCTTCTTCGGTATGGGGGATGTAGGGCATTGCGAATGACGATTGACGAATGACGAATGACGAATGGGGTGCCGGGCTAGTGTCCGCCGGCTTCTGCGACGGCAGCATAGGCGTCGGCGTCGAGCAAGTCCCCGGGAACGGCGGCTGCCTTCACTTTGACAAGCCAGCCCGCGCCGTAGGGGTCCGAGTTGACCAGCTCGCTCTGTGCGCCAAGGGTCTCGTTGACTTCGGTGACCTCACCCCCAACGGGCGAATAGAAGTCGGAAACCGTCTTGACGCTCTCCACGCTGCCGAGCGAATCGCCCGCGCCGACGGCCCTTCCGGGTGCAGGGAGGTCGAGGTAGACGATGTCGCCGAGTTCGGACTGGGCATGGTCGGTAATGCCGATGGTGGCGGTGTCGCCTTCGATGCGGACCCACTCGTGGGTCTTGGTGTATTTGAGATCGGATGGTACGTTCAAGATAGGCCCTCTCGATGGGGATGAGATGGTGGGATATTACCGGGAAGGGGTGATTGGGCGCAGGGGGAACACGCAGAGTGCACAGGGATAAGTCGAACAGGACCTTTAGGTCGTATAGGTCCTATAGAACTCCATGAGAACCCTCCGCTCCAAAACCGCCGTCAGGCAGCTCAAGAAGGACTATGCCGCCGAACACCCGAGGCAGCGGCAGATCTGCTTCCTGCTGCAGGACTGGACCGACCCCTACAATGTCGGCGCGATGTTTCGGGTGGCGGATGCTTTGGGGGCTTTGGAGCTGGTGCTGACCGGCGACACGCCCGAGCCGGGGGAGGAGGGTCCGAAATCGAGAGATTCAGGTCCGAGGTCCGAGGTCCGAGGTGCGAGGGACGGAAACCTCTCCTCGATCACACCAGACTCCAGATCCCATCCTCAGACCTCGGACCTCGGACCTCTGGACATCCGCTCCGACCTCAGACCTCAGACCTCGGACCTCGGACCTCTGGACATCCGTTCCGCCCTCAGACCTCAGACCTCGGACCTCGGACCTCTGGACATCCGTTCCGCCCTCAGACCTCAGACCTCGGACCTCGGACCTCGAAAGAAGACCAAAGGTTGGCAACAGCGGGTGGTCGGGAAAGCCCAGATCGCGGTGACCTCGCTCGGTGCACACCGACGGATACCCTGGCGCAAGATCGTAGCGCATGACGAAGCCGCGCTCAAGCTGATCGAGGAGGGATGGACGCTGGTGGCGGTGGAGATCGCCGAGGGCGCCGTGCCCTACACCGAGTTTGAGTACCCGGAAAGGGTTTGCCTGGTGCTGGGCCAGGAGCAGCGCGGCGTCTATGAGAAGGTGCTCAAGCACTGCGCGGCAGCGGTGTACATCCCCATGGCCGGCAAGGGAAGGTCCCTAAATGTCACCCACGCCGCGGCGGTCGTGGGGTTTTGGGTTGCTGGTGAGAGGTGACTATCTTTACATCGCTCGAAGGTACTCTGAGATCTGAACAGGGCTAAAGGGCTTCGCCAGGAACATGGCAACCCCCGTCGGGCCGTTGCCGTCACCATCTGTCCAGTCATCTTACTTTCCAAGCATGATCACCGGGATTCCGGCCAGATCCGGGTCCTCTTGCATGGCCTGCCAAACTCCCTTTCCAGACATCCCGGGCATGTCTGTATCGAGAACAACCAGGTCAGGACGATCGGCCTTCATCTTCTCGAGCGCTGCCCTCCCGTCAAATGCGGTGTTAACTCGATATCCTTGGCGTTCGAGGTTGACTTGAACAAGTCGCACGATGTGCCGCTCGTCATCGCAAACCAAGACGCGCATTCGTTGGCTCGGATCTGATCCCACCGCCGTGCGCATGGCTCAAGTTTACGCAGATCCGCGTCGGGTCCGAACGACCGATCACCCCCACACCAACATCTTCGCCACCGTCTCTCCCCGCGCCCGGGCGGAGACCACCTTTTTCACGGTCAGGCTCAGGCCGTCCCAGGCGACCGTGTCGCTGAGCGCAGTGGCGTCGTCGTGGGGCACATAGGCCAGGCGCATCGGCTTGGCACTGGCGTCGATGTCGGCCTGAGGCAGGAAATCCTTGGCGCGCTCGCTGGGCAAAATCGTGACGATGGCCTTGCGGGTGTTGCCGGAGACGAGATAGTCGTCACCGATCAGCTCGATGACGCCCTTGAAGCGTTTTGGGATGATGCTCATGGGTTTGTGAGTGGGTGAGTGGGTGAGGAAATGAGAGGGCGAAAGGGAGATAGGGTGAAACGGTGAAAGTGACGCGTAGGGCAGACTCTCAGTCTGCCTGTTCCGGAGAACACTCGATGGATCGCCACGAGCAAGTGACCTGTAGGGCAGACTCTCAGTCTGCCTTTCTCAGTTGGGCCCGATGTGGCCGAGCGGCTTAGGCTGTTGCTCCGCCGGCCGGCTTTCCACCGCCAGATGCCACGCCGGCCGAGCGGCCCGACAGGTCCGCTTTCAGAAACGGCTTGAGCCGCGCCCAACCCGCCTCCTTCAGCCCAAGCGGACCGGGAGCATCCTTCGCTATCACCGGCCAGAGCTCGAAATCGCCCAGGCGGACGTGCTCCATGGCTCCCGTCTCCCGGCGAATTTGGTCCAGAATCTCGCCGCAGACGACCTCCAGCGCGCCGAGGTTCAGAGTTGCCTGAAGCCCCGTGTTGCCGGTATCGGCGATGTGCTCGTCTCGGATCGCGTAGGTGATCACCGGCACCTGCTCGGCGATGAGGTTGTCGATGGTGGTGTCGTAGGTCGTCGAAGCGATCGAACACTTTTCCTTGATTCGGGATCGGGTAACGCTGAGTGCCATGGGTCAATCTCCTTGAGATAGTGCGGTGGGCGGAGCGCCGCGTTCACGCGGCTCCCCGGCGCAGGAAGCTTGAGCTTCCGACTTTTGAGGAAAGTGCCGGCAGGCTGAAGCCCGGCTTGCCTGGGTGCGGGGTGAACCCGGCGCTCCGTTGGGATGCTGCCTGTCAGGAAGAGGGTCCGAAACGTTCTGCCATTCGAGCGATGACCGCAGAGCTCTCCCGCACATTACACGCGAGCGTCTCCAGCGCCGCTTCGAAGTTGGCTGTCGATTCCTCTTGCCGCCGAAGCGATTCTTCGAGGAACCCGACGAACCGCTCGGTCAACGCGCGTTGGTGGCCGAGGGCCAGCCGCACCAACGCGAAAGCCGCCGCGATGAAGCTCCCGAGAAGAGCCAGAAGCTCGAGCGAGAAGCTCATCGGATCCGTAACGCCCTCCTGAGCTTTTCAAAGGCGCTGGCCAACCCGGCGATCGCGACCTCAAAGGCGACAAAAGCCGAGCGGACCCTGCGGCTCTCGGGGTCCTCCCTGTCACCAAAGTAGCCCTCAAATACGGCTTCGAACTCGGCAAAGGCCGCCGCGACCCGGCTGCCCGCCGAGACGGCGGCCGCGGCGGCTCCGATGAAGCCGCCAACACCTAGCGCGCTGAGCAGCAGCGCGATGCTTGAAATGTCCATGAATGCCTCCTTTTGGGAAGGAGCGTGAGAATGGTGGGTGATGACAAAGACGTGAGAATGGAAAGGACGGTGAGAATGGTGAGAGTTGTCCCGAACGATTCTCACAACTCTCACCAAGTTCTCAATTCTCACAAGTCTCACCAATCTCACCATTCTCACTCTCTCCTACAGAATCGCCCCGTACGCCGTCTGCCACAGGCCGTAGCCCACGTTGTAGCGGGCGCGGACGCCGTAGTAGTAGCGGTCCCGCATGAACGCCGAGTCGCTGTTCCCCGACTCCAGCGCGCTGAACTCCACCGGCACGTCCGATCTCTGCTGCAGAATCACGCCTCGGATCGGCCGCTTCGTGTCCAGCAGGAACCAGTAGTCGTCGAACGTCCCCTGAAGGAATGGCGAGACCACCAGCTTCAGCCGGCCCTGCAGCGCGTTCTTGTAGTTCGTGCTGGGCGCGTTGTCGCTGGCGTTGCCCTTATAGACCACGACCGGGCTCTCGACCAGTTCGCTGGCCGCCCATTGGAGTTTCGGACCGACCACCAGCGTGTCCGGCGAGACCCCCAGAGGCGTGCCCTGATCGTCCGGCACCAGCATCATCGCGTTGATGCCATCCGCCAGCGAGGTCGCGCTGAGTGCCGAGGTGGTCTTGTTGGAGACGTTCGCGCCGTTCACCACGTGCGCGGTGTGGAAGAAGCTCAGCCCGTCATAAGCCAGCCCCGAAAAGCCGCCCGCGAGCGCCTCGACCACGATCTGGTGACGATGCCCCGCCACGCGATACGCCAGGTCGCGGATGCGCAGCCGGATCAGGTCGAGCTGGTCGTCCTCGATGGCCTTGCGGTCCACCGCGATGGTGCTCTCGAAGGTCTTGTCTTCGATGGTGACGGTGTTGGCGGCCAGCCCCGAGGCGCGGCGCTCGTCGAGGAACTCCCGCATGGGCGGCACGGTGCCGAGCCAGGGATATTTCTGCACCGGCATCGTGGTGTTGATGACAGTGGCGATTTTCTCGGTGGTGCTGGCGTCCAGCTCGGCCTTATAGGCGATGGCGAATTCGGCCTTCAGGCCGGGAAGCAAAAGATCCGGTATGTCGCTCTTGGTTAGAGCCATGTTTGAAACCTCCTTGGGTTTGTTGGACAGAAAGGTCGGTTGTCAACCACGTCTTTGGGTTGACAGGTCTATACTTGTTTCATGGACAAGCTCGCGCGAATCGGTTTGACAGGGCTCGCGGCAGTCCTTTGCGGCTGCGGCGGAGGTGGGACAGGCGGGGGTGGAGGCATCGCCGGATACTCAATGTGGATTCGAGGCATGGTTGGGGACCCCAGCCCAACACTTCAGTACGGCAGACGCTACTTCACTGACCTCTACTACAACAATCAACTCCTAGCGAATAACGGTGCCTTCACTCCTTCGGGACCTGGCTACTCCGACAGTAGCGGCCAGATCGTCCCTAGACAGGTCGGGGGCATCCTACAGATGAAAGGGAAGGCGTTCATCAACAACCAGTGGACGACCGTTGCCTCCATGAACTGCACCTATGCCTCCGGTCCCGTGTACTCATATGAGGTCACGTTCTTGGACGGCAACACGCAACAACCGTTGAATCTGGCCGGCTGCAACTTCTACTACCCGCAAATCACCTTCAGCGGAGGCTTCCATCCGAGCGTCGTACTTTTCACGAACGAGCTAACCGTCGGATCGACGACATATGTCGGGCTCTTCAGCGGGGCTAATGGAAAGGTCTTGGCGACCCTACCAACCGCTGACCTCAAGTTCATCGCCATGCGGGGCCAGGCAGGGTTTCAGTACAACAACTACCGGTTCAACGGACAGACATACGCAATGGGCGATCAGCCCGACATTCCGGTGCCAACGCAGCCGCCTGGGAGCCTCGTCCAAGTGACGGTGGAATTCCTTCCCTGAGCCGGTTGTTGCAGTGAGTCGCCCGTTTGGGGACACGATCCCCCCACCTGAGTGGATCATCCCCTCACCTGGGGGATTCATTCCCCCAGACCAGCAGGAGAATCCCTCGCGTGTGGCGAAGCGTCCCTGATACAAGCGGGCGAATCCCCCGGATGAATCGAAGGAGGACACAGCAGAGTGGGCTACATTCCTGATCGCGACGACCAATTCGACACCTGGCAAGGCAACATCAAGACCTACGTCAATGCGAACCTGGCGAACCTGGGCCTTTCCGCATTGCCGCTCGACGCCGACGTCGCCCTGATGAACTCATCGCAGACCGACTGGGTCGCCAAGTTTGCGGCGCACATCGCCGCGCAAGCTGCGGCTCAGGCTGCGCGAGAAGCGAAGGACATCTCGCGAGCGGCCTACGAGGTGGTCTTGAGGCGGCTGGTCCAACGCCTACAATCCAGCAGTTCGGTTGACGACGCCGAGCGGGCGGCGATGGGCATCACCGTGCCGGACCGCATCCCGACGGCGGTCGGCGCCCCGACGAGCAAGCCCGTGCTGCAAGCCGACACCTCCCAACGGTTGAGGATCACGGTCGGCTTCGCGGATGAAGGCACACCCACGAGCAAAGCCAAGCCCGCCGGAGTGATGGGTTGCGAGATTTGGGTCAAGCTCGGTGGCCCACCTCCCACGGATTTGACTGAGTGCAGCTTCCTGGCGCTGGACACTAAGACGCCTTACACCGCGAACTTCGACGGCTCGGAGGCCAACCAAACGGCGCACTTCATCGGAAGGTGGGTCAGCACGCGAGGCGACAAGGGCCCCCTGAGCGAGACGGTAAGCGCGACGGTTCCGGGATAGGGGCACTTGGTTGTTCTTCTTCTTCGCCTCTCCGCCTGTTGACCCATGGGCTGGCTTCTGGCCCAAGGTGCTAGAAGCCGCTCTCGGATCGCTGTTGCCTTTTGTTGCGGCAATTGGGGCTGTTTTCCTCGGCTCAACGCTCGCAAGACGAAAGGACGCCGACGACCGGAGAGTTCAGGCGCGCAAGGACTACTATCTTGCTCGCCTCTCGCACCTAACCGAAGTGCTGGGCCACCTTTACACGATTCAGTCTGCTGCGTTGAGGGCGAGACATGCCGCCATCAACAAGGTCGCAATGAATGCTGTCGGATTGGGAACTCAATATGCGCAATTCATGGACGAGTTGGGCACAGCTGCGCTGCGAGCAATTCCGCTCGCCGAACGGTACGGACCGCTGCCCAAGGAAGTCGGAACCGGGATTCAGGGCCTTGCTGGGTCGCTTGAACAGTTCTTCCATCACCTTCTCGAGGGGCTGAATTATGAAGTTCCCGCTGATGAGGAAATCCTCGTTCGATCGATTCAAGCGGTCCGGCGTGACCTGCGCACTCTAGTGGCATGGGAAGAGCTTTGTCTCGCCGAGGTAACAGGCGACACAACGCACCTGCTCTTGAATCGCAGCGTACTTGCTGAAAGTCAGCTTGCTCTTCCCTCTACTCAAACACTTGATGGCCTTGCTGCCTCAACGCCTGAGTAAGTCATCAGAGCGTTGCGACGTGTCTCGCCCTAGCGCATTCGCCTCATCCTGTGAGGCGAATAGCGGTCCTAATCGCCTCAAGTGCTGCGGCGAATAGCTTAGCTCACATACCCATCCACCCTCACCCGGACGCCGGGTGCGCCGGTGCTGGTGTTCTCCAGACCCGTCACGCGCCCGACCTTGTACTGGTTCGTCAGCCCCGCCGTGGCGGCCTGGACCTCCCAGTCGGTGTTGGCGTAGACCTCCGCGCCGACGTCGCCCTGGGCCGGGGTGTAGCCGCTGACGGCCTTCAGCACGAACGAGCCGCTTTTGGTCACGTTGATGCTCTTGTCGCCCGCCGCGCCCGCCAAGTTGTCCACGGTCTCGTTGGCGACCCCGGCGAACTTGAGGCTCGCCGTTCCGTGGGCCATGGGGATCGCATAGCCGCTGGAATTGATGCCGACCATCGCGCCCTTGTAGATCTTTACGTTCGAAGCCTTGTAGCTGATCACGAGGCCCGGCTTCTCGAAGGCTTCGTAGCTGGTGGTTAATGCTGCCAAATTGGGTTACTCCTTGTTGGATTGGTGGTGAAGGGTGAGAATGGTGAATGTGGTGAGAATGGTGAGAGTTGAGGGGACGTGAGAGTTGAATGAATGGTGAAAATGGTGAGAATTGCCAGTGAGGTCCGAAACCATTTTCACCACTCTCACAAGTCTCACCAATCTCACCATCCCTAGCGTCTGCGCGTCGCAATCTCCTCCAGACTCACGTCGGGGAAGTGCTTGCGGTAGAACGCCGCCTCTTCGGGGAGCATCAGCGCTTCGCCGGCCTCACGGTCGGCCTCGGGCGCCAGAGCAGAGAAGAGCATCATCGGCGGCTGCCGCTCGATCATCGCCAGCAGAAGCTGCCGAAGCGGCTTCGACTCCCCGTCGAATTCGATCGTGTCCTCCGCTTGAAGCAAGGCCTCGGCGAACGGCGCCTGGGCAGGGCAAAGCCGCCCCTCCTTCACAAGGCTCTCGACCGTTCGCTCTGCGTCGACTCGTCGCTGATCTGTGCTCAGCTCCTCGAAGCGCCGGCGCCAGTTTTCCTCTTTGGGAGCCACTTGAACCTCGTTCGACTGGTCTGACTTCTCCGACATTAAGGTCTGAACTGAGGCTCCCTCCGCGTCGCACTTCACCACTCGCCCTTCGCCGCTCTCGGCCAGCTCTCCGCAGAAGCACACTCCAGAGAAGAGCTGAGCGTCGGAAACCCTAGGCTTCCTCACCAAACTCACCTCGCGAATGCGACAAAGGTCTTTGGAGAGGCCGAGAGAGAGCGATCGTGCACCCGAGGCCTCGACCAGCTCGTTGGCTTCCTTGGTGAGCGCAACGGTGCCAAAAAGCTCGGGCCCAAGCGCCTCCACATTAGTCAGGAACCCTAGCTGAAGTGGCGAGTCGGCGTGCTCGATGAGCACTGGCACGGGGTCCTCAAACCCCTCCACCAGCACTCGGAGCTGGTCCTGCGTGATTGTCACGCCCTTGTCTGGATAGTCCCCCGCTTCAAAGAGCTTGGCGCGTCGCTCGATCCACTCGCGGCCAGAGGAATCCCTTGAGGCTTCTGGCGATGGATCCGCCCGACGCCAACTCACGGCGCAAAGCAGAGGGCCGTCCCGAGGTGGACGCTCGATGGTTGCGGCTTGAACCTGCAAATCATTTGTCATCGCAAGGAACACCAGACATGTGTCTATTATGTCAACCCTCGACTCCTAAATCTCGAAGCGAAATCTTCGCATGAAATCTGAAGCGGGATTCGACTGCGCCCAACGCTGAGTGCCTGGGATGCCCCATCATAATGAGATATGGCCCAAAGGTCTGGACGAAGGAAAAGGATAGGCATGGGTCGCCCGATCGTGCTCACGGCAATCTCCTTTGCCGCTTTTGGCGCCGGACTACTTGGAGCGGAGGGCGGACAAGCGTCCACGGGCCAAAGTGGGGCGCCGCTTCAGGCCTTTAGGAGCTTCGTCGCCAAATACTGCGCCCCTTGCCATGGCTCGGCTTCACCCATGGGGGGCCTCAACCTCGCGGGTCTCAAAACGGAGCAGGACCTCCTCGCCGCCCGCGCAGCCATCAACAAAGCCGTCGCAAGGGTCAAAGCGCGCACGATGCCGCCTTCGGGAGCGGTGCAGCCATCTCAGAAGGAAAGGGACTCCGTCGTCAGGGCGGTCCAGACGGTCTTTGCCAAGGCGCCACCACCTAGGCCCGACCCCGGGAGACCGACCCTCCGCCGCCTGAACCGGGCCGAATACAACAACACCGTCAGGGACCTCTTTGGGCTCCCGGCCGACTTCCATCCGGCAGAGGATTTCCCATCGGATGACGTGGGTTATGGCTTCGACAACATTGGCGACGTGCTCTCTGTCTCGCCGCTGCTCCTTGAAAAGTATCTGGACGCCGCCGAGAAGATTGCGGACCGCGTGATTCCCGTCTCTTCGATCAAGCCGGTGACGTTCGATCCGTCCACGATGTCCACCGACAACGGAATCGTGGGCGAAGAGGGCATCAAGCTGTTCACGGTCGGCCGGGTCTTTGCCGAAGCCACCGTGAAAGAACCGGGTTCCTACCGCATCCGCGTGATGGCCTTCGGCGAGCAGGCGGGTCCTGAAGTCTGCAAGATGGAGCTTAGGCTCGACGGCAAGCTCTTGGACACGTTCCAAGTGAGGGCCGTCCAAAAGGCGCAGGTCTACGAGCTCCCGCCGGTCGAGCTTGTGCCAGGGAAGCACAGGCTGGCTGCCGTCTTCACGAACGACTACTTCAACGAGAAGGACCCCGATCCGAGCAAACGCGACAGGAACCTTATCGTCAGCGGCATAGAGATTTTTGGCCCGCTGAAGTCCCAACCGGCTCCAAGCGCGGCCTACAAACGGCTCTTGGTGGTGACGCCCGGCGATGGGGACCCGGCGCCCGCGGCACGCGCGGTTCTCTCGGCGTTCCTGAAGCGGGCGTTCCGTCGGCCCGTGCCGGCTGAGGAGACCGAAAAGTACGTCGCGCTCGTCACCAAGTCCGTGCGCGCCAAGGAGACCTTTGAGCAGGGCATCAGGCTGGCGGTCCAGGCAGCCCTCCTTTCACCCAGCTTTCTGTTTCGCGTGGAGATCGACCCTCCCGCTCCGGCCGGCACACGGAACGCTAGGTCCCTTAACGACTGGGAACTGGCATCTCGGCTAAGCTACTTCCTTTGGTCGTCGATGCCTGATGGCGAGCTTTTTGCTTTGGCTGAGTCTGGCAAACTCAAAGATCCGGCATCTCTGGCCGCTCAGGTGGCCCGAATGCTTAGGGACCCTAGGGCGTCTTCGCTGACTGAGAACTTCGCCTCGCAATGGCTGAACCTGCGCAAGCTCGACCGCGCGACGCCTGACCCCGACCTGTTTCCAATGTGGTCCGAAGACCTTCGCGATTCCATGCGCGAGGAGACCGAGCGCTTCTTCGCGGGGGTGGTCCGAGAGGACCGCAGCGTGCTCGACTTTCTCGATGCGAACTACACGTATCTGAACGAGCCTTTGGCACAGCTTTACGGGATCCAGGGGATCTCTGGCCAGCAGTTTCAGAGAGTGCTTCTCACTGACAAACGCCGCGCCGGCATCGTCACCCAGGGCGCCCTGCTCACCCTCACCTCAAATCCCAACCGAACGTCGCCGGTCAAGCGGGGAAAGTGGGTCCTGGAGAACCTCCTCGGCGAGCCTCCTCCTCCCCCACCGCCTGGCATCGCGCCCCTCCCGGGTGACACCGACAAGGTGCCCACGATGACGGTCAAGGAGCGTCTGCGTCTGCATCGCCAAAACCCGGAGTGTGGGGTATGCCACGTAAAGATGGATGCCATCGGCTTTGGGCTGGAGAATTTCGACGCCATCGGCCGATGGCGAACCAAAGACGGCCCGTTCACGGTCGATGCCAGCGAGAAGATGGGCGACGGCACCTTGATCGCGGGTCCAGAAGGTCTGCGCGGCTACCTGCTGAAGCGCAAGCACGACTTCGTGCGGACCCTTGCCGACCGGCTGCTCACCTTTGCCCTCGGCCGAGGCATGGAATCCAGCGACGAAGCTGCCATCGGCCAGATCGCCGCGCGGGCGGCCAAGGAGGGCTATCGCTTCTCCTCGGTCGTTTCAGCGGTCGTAACCAGTGAGCCGTTTCTCAAGCGCCGTACCCGGTAATCCTCACGTCAATGGCCGGCAGGAGAGCACAAGGCACAATCGGCTCCACCAGGCCCAATGGGCCGACGGATTGAAGCGCAGGGAAGGGCCTTGGAACTAGGGCCAGAGGGAAAGCACTGGACCTGAAAGGTCGCACTTCAGACTAGGGAGGTGGCCTCCACGTGGGCCCACAAATAGAAGAGACAGTGGCCCTGCTGCATCGCAGCTGGGCCACTGTCTCTTCTCAAGTCGCTGAAAGAGCTACTTGCGTCGTCGTCGGGCCATCGCGCCAAGGAGCGCCACGCCGAACACCGCCATGGTGGAGGGCTCGGGAACGATCCCAACGTTGTCGATGCCGAAACCGCTCTTGCGGAGCATGTCGCCGGCATCGCTGACGACGAACTGCACGTTCACCGTCATGCCCATGAAGTCGGAGACGTCCGCAGAGAACGTTCTCCAGCCCGTGGCAGCGTGGAAGTCCGGGGTGCCGGAACCGGCATCATACGGCTTCGGATTCGTGGTGAGCAGGTCGCCACGAGTCAAAGCATCATAGACCGAATCCACATGGATCAGCCGGTTATAGCCGCCTGCTGCGATCAGCCGGACGTAGAAGTCGTCGTTGTACGGCGCGCCGATCGGCACGTCGTTGGCCGTCTCGTCCGTGAAGAAGTTGTAGCAGAACTCCAGCGTCGTGTCGTCCACGAAGCAGGTCGTGTCGATGGCGGCGCCGATGAGCGTCGGCTCCGTGTTGGCCCAACCGAAGTAGGCGCCATCGCAGGGGCCAAGCCCGTTGAGGTCGCCAGTGACTCCCCCGTTGACGAAGAACCAGTTGTAGCCAACCGGCATGGACTCGAAGTCCCCATTGATGATGAAACCAAATGCACTCGAACCCAGCGCCATGGTGGCGAGGCCCAAGGCCATTGCCCTAGTCTTGATCATATTTAGTCTCCCTTTAAGCTGAACGAACCCAAATCGGCTCGTCAGAATCGAACAAACGCATTATACAGGCATTTTTGCCGATCTGCGAGAAAATCGTCCAGACTAGCAAAAATGCCTATGGCCTGGAAGGTGGCGCTCCGCCCATGGCAAGTACCGAAGTCCGCTGGAGACTCTCGGGCCCGCCGGCGCTAGGGCAGCCGGCGGGCCCGAACGGACCACGTTGATTACTTGCGTCGTCGTCGAGCGAGGGCGCCAACGAGCGCCACGCCGAACACTGCAGCCGTCGAAGGCTCGGGGACGAGCCTGACATCGTCGAGACCGAAGCCGCTCTTGCGAATCGAGTCGCCGGCGTCGCTGACCAAGAACTGCACGTTGACGAGCTCGCCCATGAAGTCCGAGACGTCGAACGCGGCCGTGTCCCAACCGGTCGAGGCGTGGTAGTCGCTAGGCTTGGCGTTCGTGGTGAGCAGGTCGCCGCGGCCAACGGCAGCGTAGACCGAATCCACGGAGATCAAACGGTTGTGGCCGCCCGCGCCCACGAGTCGAACGTCGAACTTGTCATCGAACGGAGCGCCAATCGGAACGTCGTTGGCGGTCTCGTCGGTGTGGAAGTTGTAGCAGAACTGGAGGATCGGTGCGTCGATAACCACGGTCGTGTTGATCGCAGCGCCGAACAGCGTCGGATACGTGCTTGCGAAGCCGAACAGCTGGCCCTGGCAGGGGCCGAGCCCGTTGAGGTCGCCGGTCACGCCGCCGTTGGCGAACGACCAGCCGATGCCGCCAAGTTCGAAATCGCCGTCAGTAATACCAGCAAACGAAGTAGTGCCGAGGGCGAAGCAAACAACGCCCAAGGCCATTGCCCTGATTTTATTCATTTATGTACTCCCTTCAAAGTGGCATATCCCAAAGTTGGGCTGCCAGAACGAAACACCAAGAGTATATTGCAGTATCGGCCATGTTGGAACTAGGAAACTGGAAGTCAAGCAATCTTGCTTGCGGGCGCTATGCTGTAGATTGTGCTGGCACATGGCAACCTAAAGGTACAGCAATAGTATCAGGATAGATGTCACTCTCATAGAAGCTCGATACTCGCACGAATGCGAGGTCCATGTCCGGCCAAGTTTTAGCGAAACTTGCCATCCATAAAAAACGGGGCGGCACGCCTTGAAGGTGTGCCGCCCCTATTGACTCGAATACGAGTGTTTACTTGCGTCGTCGTCGAGCGAGGGCGCCAACGAGCGCCACGCCGAACACCGCAGCCGTCGATGGCTCGGGAACGAGCCTGACGTCGTCGAGACCGAAGCCGCTCTTGCGGATCGAGTCGCCGGCGTCGCTGACGATGAACTGAACGTTCACGAGCTCGCCCATGAAGTCCGAAACGTCGAACGCAACCGTGTCCCAACCGGTCGAGGCATGGTAGCTGGCCGGCTTGGCGTTCGTGGTGAGCAGGTCGCCGCGGCCAACGGCAGCGTAGACCGAATCCACGGAGATCAAGCGGTTGTGGCCGCCCGCGCCCACGAGGCGAACGTCGAACTTGTCATCGAACGGAGCGCCAATCGGAACGTCGTTGGCGGTCTCGTCGGTGTGGAAGTTGTAGCAGAACTGCAGGGTGGGTTTGTCCACTACCACAGTCGTGTTGACCGCCGCGCCGATGAGCGTGGGGTACGTGCTTCCGTAGCCGAAGAGCAGGCCCTGGCAGGGGCCGAGGCCGTCGAGGTCGCCAGTCACGCCGCCGTTGACGAAGGACCAGCCGAGTCCGCCGAGTTCAAAGTCGCCGTCGGTGATGCCAGCAAACGAAGATGCGCCCAGGGACATGCCGAGCACGCCCAAGGCAAGAACCTTGTTCAATTTCATGTTTCTGTCTCCCTTCACAATAGGGCTGCCCTAGGCCGGACAGCCACCATCGGTTTGGTCATTATGTGTGCCGGTTTTGGGCTTCACCAAGAACATCGAGGGGAATCCGGCAGGACTGCTGTAACAGGTTTCGCAAGTGCCTGAAAGGCCTACCAGCAGGTTCTTTTTCCAGCCAAATTGCACGGCTTTTGGGCAGTTGATGACGTATCCTAATTGGTACAGATGAGTAATCCGTTATCTCGACGCGCTGTGCTTAGCGGGGTGGGCGCCGCCATCGCGCTACCTGCCCTCGATTCGATCGCGCCGGCCTCGGCCTATTCCGCGCGAGCCGGGGCTGTCGCGCCCGTTCGGATGGCGTTCCTTTTCGTTCCCAATGGCATGAATATGGAGCACTGGACGCCTGGCGGCCTTTCGAGGGTCGGACAGGAGACCGCCGAGCCCCTTGCGAACCTTCCCTCCATCCTTGAGCCGCTCGCGGCGGTAAAGCCCAAGATGCAGGTCCTCAGCGGGCTCGCTCAGCATAACGGATTCGCCCTCGGCGACGGTCCCGGCGACCATGCCCGCTCTGCAGCTTCCTGGCTTACGGGCGTTCACCCCAAAAAGACCGCGGGGGCAGACATCCGAAACGGGATCTCCGCAGACCAGGTGGCCGCGGCCCGGCTGGGAGGGAAGACCCGCTTCGGCAGCATCGAGCTCGGCTGCGAGCGCGGAGGCGTTGCCGGTGATTGCGACAGTGGCTATTCGTGCGCCTATTCGAGCTGCATTTCCTGGCGAAGCGAGACCACGCCCGTGGCGAAAGAGGTCAACCCGAGGCTGGTCTTCGAGCGGCTGTTTGGCGCGCCGAACGCAAATGCCGAAGCGTTGCGTCTGCGAACCCAGCAGCGCAGGAGCATCTTGGACTTCGTCCTTGAGGACGCATCCGGCCTTCGAGCCAAGCTGTCGGGCAAGGACCGCCAGAAGGTCGAGGAGTACCTGGAGAGCTTGCGCGACGTCGAAAAGCGCGTCGCAGCGTTTGAACAGGCGAATCCCGCTGGGCTGGTCCCCAGTGGACAGGTTCCAAAGGGGGTCCCCGCCGACTATGCCGACCACATTCGTCTCATGGGCGACATGATGATCCTTGCCTTCCAGACCGATGCAACCAGGGTTGCTACCTTCATGTTCGCGAACGAGGGATCAAACCGCAGTTACCGCACCGTCGGCGTCCCGGATGGGCATCACGACATGTCACATCATAGCGGCGACCCTGCAAAGCTCGAAGCTAAGCGCAAGATTGACCTGTTCCACGTCCAGCAACTCGCCTACATCGTGAACCGGATGGACTCCATCAAAGAGCAAAACGGAACCCTCCTCGACAACACCATGCTCGTCTATGGAGGCGGCATCGGCGATGGCAACCGACACAACCACGACGATCTCCCGATCCTCCTGGCCGGCGGCGGCAACGTTGGGCTGAAAGGGGGAAGGCACGTTCGCTACCCGTCCAACACGCCGATGAACAACCTGTTCCTGTCCCTGTTGGACCGGCTCGGAATCCCAGTCGAAACTCTCGGCGACAGCACGGGAAAACTCGAGGGCCTGTTTTGAGAGCCCCTCCCTCGTCAAGCCTCGCTGATGGATGAGGGAAGGGTCGAGGTGGGAGCTTCCTTCGCGACCATCCCGCCATACTCCCAAGTAAGATGTTGCTCGGCATGATCGCTGTAGCTTCCGCACTGGCCAATACGTTACTCCCGCCAGATTTGCCCCGCGGAGTGGGTTCGTGGGATCCCAAAGCGCTCGGCAACCATCGTATCGTGGTGGAAGTTTCAGGTGCCACACCTCCCCACTCAAGGGGGAGGTCGGTGATTGCCCCGGTTCCACCAGGGACCGAAGCGAACCGAGAGAGGGGGAGCACATTTCGCGTCCACATCCCCTGGCGACGTCGCGACAAGCACCCCGAGGCGATCGACGTTGTCGTGACGGACGCCAAAGGCAACCGAATCCCGAACGTTCTGAGAAGAGAGATTAACCGCGAATTCGGCGACCTCATTTTCGAGCCGGTCTCAGGACCCGGCACCTATTACTTCTATCATTTGCCCCACGTCACTCAAGGCACCTATTACCCAAAGGTGGACTACACGCCGCCCTCCGACACGGCCGATCCAACTTGGAAGCTGGCTGCCTCCGAAGTTAAGTGGGGGGACCTTCCCGAAGCCAAGGCCGTCCGATTCGAGTCTGTCTCGGCCTTTGACGCCTTTACGCCGATGGAGCTCATCGCCACTCAAGCCGAAACCGAAGACCTTCTCAACTTGCACCCTGCGGCGAGCTATTTGGTCTTCCCTGAAGACCGCCACCTCAGCGTCCGGATGTGGGACGACATCCCCTACCGCTGGGCCCAGCGAGGCGCGAACACCCCATTCACCGGCCACGCAAAGCGCGGTGAGTACTTCACGTTCCAACTTGGTGTGTGGGCGTGCCGTGGGCCCCTAGAGCGGGTCAAGGTCCGCTTTTCCAACTTGAAGATCGCCGCAGGCCGGACCCTCCGGTCCGACAAAGCGTCGCCAAAACCCGTGGGTCGGACTCTCCAGTCCGACATCCCAAAATCGGCCATCTCCTGCTTCAACACCGGCGGCATCGACTATAAGGGCAAGTCGTACACGACCGACCTCTCGGTGCCCAAGGGACGTGTCCAACCCCTCTGGTGCGGCATCGACGTGCCGGTGGACGTCAAACCCGGAACCTACGTCGGAACGGCAGCGATCACGGCCACCGGTGCAAAAGAAACCCGCATCCCCATCACGCTCGTTGTGGGCAACGACGTCGCCAAAGACCATGGCGACGACCGCCCTGAGGACATGACGCGCCTTCGGTGGCTCAATTCGAAGCTGGGGCTGGACAAGTCGGTCGTCATGCCGTTCGAAGCCGATGGCCCGCTCGCCTGCTACACGGTCCCCGACAAGACCGGCTTTTTCCAACAGGTCGGCCGTCCGATCCACAGTCGCATGGACCGGTTCTCGCTTCCAAACGTGTGGCTGTTCGCAGATCAGATGGCGCTGAGGGTCGAAGGGGCATCCGGAGTCTATGAGGAGAGGGTCGTGCCATTGCTCGCCGACCCCAAGAAGCGCCTATCCAGCGAAGCCTGGGACCAAGAATCGCGGATCGGGCCCATCGTCAAGCGCCTCAAGTCGAACTTGGACTTCGACGGCACGCTGGACTATCAGATCGCCCTCACTGCTGAAAAGGCCGCAGATCTAAAGGACATCCGCCTCGAGTTGCCGATCAACAAGGAAGTCGCCCAGTACTTCATGGGCCTCGGGCGCGACGGCGGCAGGGCTCCCAGGACCCTCGATTGGAAGTGGGACATCCGCAACGCCCAGGAGGGCGCTTGGGTCGGCAGCGTGAACTGCGGGCTCATGTTTGCCCTGCGTGACGAGCACTACGTCCGGCCCCTCAATACCAACTTCTATCATGAAAAGCCACTCGTCATGCCAACCTCCTGGTGCAACGGCGGTAAGGGCGGTATCCGGATCCGAACGGAAAAGGACGCCTATCGGATCACGTGCTATTCCGGCCCCCGCAAGATGAAAAAGGGCGAGACGCTGCACTTCAACGTGCACATGTTGCTCACGCCGTTCAAGCTCATTGACCCACGACGGCAGTTTTCCGAGCGCTACTACCATTCCTTCAAACCGCTCGACGAGATTCAGAAGGACGGCGCGAACGTCGTCAACGTCCACCACGCCACCGCAATCAACCCCTGGATCAACTATCCGTTCCTCGTTCCCGACAAACTGCGCGCCTACATCGCCGACGCGCACAAGCGCGGCATGAAAGTGAAGATCTACGACACCATCCGCGAGCTGACCAACAGAACCCCGGAGCTGTTCATGCTCAAGAGCCTCGGCCACGAGGTGTTCTCGCCCGGCAAAGGTGGCGGCGGAAGCTGGCTCCGCGAACACCTGGACGACGATTATATCCCCGCTTGGCACGCCGTCGAAGTTGGCGACGCGGCGATCATCAACTCCGGCATGAGCCGCTGGCACAACTACTACATCGAGGGCCTCGACTGGCTGGCCCGCAACGTCGGTATCGACGGCCTCTATCTGGACGACGTCGCTTTCGACCGAACCACCATGCTCCGCGTCCGAAGGGTCCTCGAACGCCGCATCGCTGAACGGACAAACCCGGCCCGTGGTCCCTCTGTCCCTTCGTCCCTCGGTCCCTCAAGTGCCTTCCCGACCATCGACCTCCACTCCGCCAACCAGCACAACGAGCGTGACGGATGGAACAACAGCGCCCTGCTGTACATGGACCTCATGCCGTTCCTCGACCGGCTATGGTTCGGGGAGTACTTCGACTACAACAAGGACGTCTTGGCGACGGTTTACTTGCGTGGCGGGCCGGCCACACCTGGAAACGAGCCGCCTCCGATGCCGAAGAACGGCCCTTCAGGGCTGATCGCCATCGCGTCCTGGGCCAAAGAGGACATCGACGTCCGACTCAAGATCGACTGGAAGGCCCTGGGAATGGACCCCAAAAAGGTCAAGCTTTCGGCCAAGCCCATTGTGGATTTCCAACCGGCTGCCAAGTTCCAATTTGGGGAAGCGATTCGAGTCCCCACGGGAAAGGGCTGGCTGTTAACGCTCGAGCCAAAGTAGCCTGGCCGTTTCATTGTTCCGCTACTCCGCGCGCTCTGCTCGTCTGCGTTCTCTGCGCGAAGTCCGAAGTCAAGTGAGATGCCAGGCAAAAGCGCTATCGAAGGCTCTAAATCGCGGACTATGTTGTGGAACAATGCAATGCCATGGAAGCCGCCGACGTCGTCTCAGCTTGGAAGGCGAACAACGCCCTCAATCTGGAGCTCCTTTCGCTTTGTCCGGACGACACCTTCGAGCTCAAGCCCGGCAAGGGAAAGACCGTCCGCTCCAACTTCACCCACCTCGTTTCAGTCCGCAAAATGTGGCTCGAAGAAAAGATGGCGAAGGAGGCCGCCGGCATCCCTAAGCTCGACTGGAAAACCGCCAACAGGGAAGAGATGCGGAGCGGGCTGGAAATCAGTTCAGATCTGATGGTCCAACTGCTTGAGCGCAAGGCTGCACAAACAAAGCCGAGCAAGTGGTCCTTACCCCTGTTCTTCGCCTACTGCATCGCCCATGAAGCACACCACCGCTCCCAAATCGAGATCGCGCTGAGAATGGCCGGCCGCGAACCCGAGGACGCGGTTCTCTATGGACTCTGGGAATGGGGCAGCTTTGTCCCCAAGCCCTGAGCCGCAACCCGCCACGGCAGCACAACCGTGCCGTCCCAACACTCGCTTGACTCAATGAGGGCCGAAGCACTGCTCACTCACGTGGCCTTGATGACGGGCCCAACGGGCCGACCAATCTAGGCGAAGCGCGGGAGCCCTAGATTTCGTGAATCAAGCTTGACAGAGCTTTGCAGGCGCGACATAGGGTGTGTCCGGTGGCGGAATAACAGGCGCCGAACGCCCACACGGTACGAACGGCGCCTGGCTCCCACGCTACGGGTCTGCTTTACCTTTGACTCCGATCTGACAACAACCCACTCACTCCGCCGCCTTTTCTTCCTTTGGCATAAACACCGACTGGTATAGCAACGCCGCAACGATGCCGCCCAACACCGGCGCCAGCAGGTAAACGGCCAAGTTCCCCATATCTCCGGTCGCGAGGGCCGGTCCAAAGTACCTCGCAGGGTTGAACGATCCGCCCGAAACAAAGCCGATGGACAATGCCATCGCCGACACAACCATGCCTACGAACCAGCCCCCCATCTTGGGCGCGCGGCTATCGATCGCAGTGCCGAAGACCGTGAAGACGAGGAAGAACGTTCCGATTGCCTCAGCCAGGATCACCTGCAATTGGCTTGCGTCGCCAAGCGGAGTGGGAGTGATGCCGCTGATCGACATCGGGTTATGTAACTCGGGGACCGTCATCGCCAGAACCTTGACCGCGACCAAGGCCCCCGCAAGCTGGGCAATGACGTATCCGGCGGCATCCCCCGCCTTGATCTTGCCCGCGATGAGCGCCCCAAGGGTCACTGCCGGGTTAATGTGCCCACCGCTGATGGCGGCTGTTGCCGTGATCATGATGGCAAGAGCCAGGCCATGGGCGAGGGCGGGGGCGACGCCTCCAGCTGCGCCCGGCGCCGTCGTGGCGCAGACTGAAGCCACGCCCAGAAATACGAAGCCAAAGGTGCCGACGAATTCGGCGAGCCACGCCTTGTAGTTCATCCTATCCCTCCAATGTGGCTAGGACGGACGTCTAATTGGATAAGGAGCGGGCAAAAACCCAGCCCAATTAAGCCCAGGGCTTCGCATTGGGCCCGAAATTGGCGTTGTAGTACTCGGAAACGTGCGTTCCCGGCGCGATCACCGCGTCGACCGCCTTCATTACCTTTTCCGAAAGCTTCATCTGGCAGGCAGCGGCAGACTCCTCCAACTGGGACTCGGTGCGCGCGCCGATGATCGGCGCGGTGATTCCGGGCTGGCCCGCGACCCACGCCAGACTCAGAGTGGCCAAAGTCATCCCGTTCCGGTCGGCGATCCGCTTGAGCCTGGAGACCACCTGCGAGGACCGAGCGTTTACGCGCTTCATCGGGTCGCTGGTGGCATAGCGCGCACGGCCCGCGGTGGAGCCGAGGTATTTGCCGCTCAACTGGCCTCCAGCCAAGGGCGACCATGGGATCACACCCCAGTCGTAGGTCCGGCAGAAGGGAAGGAACTCTCGCTCGATGCGCCGGTCGAGCAGGTTGTAGGGCGGCTGCTCGCAAACGAAGCCGTGGGTCCCCAGCGATTTAGCGACATAGTGCGCTTCGCAGGCCTGCCAAGCGGCGTAGGTGGATGTCCCAACGTACCGCACCTTCCCAGCCCGGATTAGGTCATCGAGCGCGCGCAGCGTCTCGTCGATCGGAATCGTCGGCTGGGGACGATGAATCTGATAGAGGTCGATCCAGTCCGTGCCCAAGCGCTTGAGCGAGGCCTCGCATGCCTCGATCACATGCCGCCGCGAGTTGCCCCAGGCGTTCGGGTCGTCGTCGGCCATCCGGCCGTGGCACTTGGTGGCAAGCACCAGCTTGTCGCGCTTGCCCTTGATCGCCTTGCCGAGGATCGTCTCAGAAACGCCCCTGGCGTAAACATCGGCGCAATCGAAGAAGTTGATGCCGAGGTCGAGCGCTTTTGCGGCGATCGTCAGCGCCTCCTCCTCTTGCGATCCCCAATCGTCGGGCTCCCACCCAAAGGTCATCGTCCCCATGCACGCCACGGAGACCTGCATTCCGGTCCTTCCTAGTGATCGATACTCCACTGCTGGGATTTACCCCATCCCGGGGCATTGCGTCATCGATGCCGGACCAGGCCGACTCAATCTGCACCGAAACCGCCCAAAGATGTAGAACGCTATGACGCCCATCATAGTGGACGAAAAAGTCAAGAATGTTCAATCAATCTATACATTTATTCGTTGTATCTTCATCGGGCATTGAGTCAACATCCCCGACGCGTGAAACGTAGTAGATTGCCCATAGTTGCTATAGAATTGCGCTGGGCGAGCGCCCTGAAGTCGCCAATCATGCCGTGAAGCGTGGATCGGTACCATCGTAGCGATGAACTACCCGGCGGTCGATCCTATCCCGATACCGGCGCCAATCTGGCTGCTGAAGCTGCTGAGCTACGTGACCCTCGCGCTTCATTTTGCCGCTGTGATGATCCTGGTAGGCAGCCTGATTCTGGTCATCTACCACAACCTTCGCGGCAGAACCAAAAAGAACGCCGACCTACTGTCGGCTTCGTTTGTCATAGCGCGCAGGCTCCCCGTCCTGATGACCTTCGTGATCAACCTGGGGGTCCCGCCACTCTTGTTTGCCCAGGTGCTCTATGGCCGGGCGCTCTATTCGAGCAGCATCCTTATCGGAGCCATGTGGTTCTCCGTGATCCTGCTCTTGATGCTGGTTTACTGGCTGCTCTATCGCCTGTCGTCAGCGATCGAACTCGGCAAGCCAGGCTGGCCTATTGCTTCGCTTGCGTTCCTCGTCACGCTGGGGGTTGGCCAGATTTACACGATGAACATGACCCTCATGCTCAGGCCCGAAGCTTGGAAAGATCTCTACCTCCAGAGCCCTTCAGGACTCCAGGGGCCAGGGTCCGATCCCACGATGATGCCGCGCTGGCTCTTCGTGATGGCCGGCGGCCTGGTGTTCGGAGGGCTTTGGGCGCTCATGCTCTCGAACATGAAGCACATCGGAGACGCCGTGCCTCGCATCCTTCGCCGGAGCGGCGGGGCGATGGCGGCCATTGGTGCTCTGGCGCAGCTCTTCTTCGCCTACCAGACCGTCCAAGCGCAGAAGCCGGAGGTCCTCGAGGGCATCAAGGGAAGCATCGTGCACACCTCGGGCGGCTATCTGTTCGCGGTGGGAATCGTCTTGGCCACCGTGCTTGTGTCGATTCAGGGGCTGACGACAAAGTCGAGCGTGTTCCTTGCCGTGGTTGGCCTGCTCGCCGGCTTTCTGAGCGCCGCTGGAGCCGTCATCTACCGAGACGGCATCCGAGACTTCACGCTTAAAGCAAAAGGCTTCGATGTGTGGCAGCGCGCAGAGTTCAGCAATTGGAGCGTCATCGCCCTGTTCCTCTTCCTCTTCGTGGTGATGCTCGCGGTGGTCGTCTGGCTGCTGCTCGTGATGAAGCGCGCGAGCGCTCCGAAGGAACAGGTGGCTCAATGATGGATGAATCGAAACTAAACGCCGAGCCCACGGAAGCGCTGGGCACAGAGACCTCTCGGCGAACCTTTGTGCGCGTGGCGGTTGCGGGCATGGGGCTGGCTTACGCCGGCGCCATCGGCTACCCCATCTTTCGCTACCTCAACTCCAACGTCGAAAAAGAAGCCGAGCTTGCCGCGATTAAGGAGGTCACTCTCAAAGACGCCGGCAAGCTGCCCAAGGGCTCGATTCTCATGTTCAAGTTTGGGCCCAGGCCGGCCATGCTCATCCACCACGCCGACGACACCTGGTCGGCCTTTGAAGCGGTCTGTACGCACATGGGGTGCACGGTCGGTTACGATGCCGCCCGCGAGCGAATCGCCTGCCAGTGCCATGGCGGGCAGTACGACCCCAAGACCGGCGAAAACGTGGGTGGGCCGCCGCCCCGGCCGCTCATGAAATACAACCTCGTAATGTCCAAAGGACTGGCAACGGTAACAAGGATCTAGCCATGGCAAAGGTCAGCACGTACATCGTCGAAAGACTAGGCCTGCAGGACACTCTGCAATATGCGTCTCAGAAGGCAGTGCCGCAGCACAAGCACAGCTTCTGGTACTTCTGGGGCGGCATATCCCTCTTCAGCTTTCTCATCCAAGTGGTGACCGGAATCCTGCTCATGGTTTATTACCGGCCCGGTCCGGAAGCCCACGAATCCGTCCGGCAGATTACGTACCAGATGAACTTCGGGTGGCTCATCCGCTCGACCCACAACTGGGCAGCGTCGATCTTCATCGTCTCGATCTTCGTGCACATGTTCTCGGTCTACTTCATGAAGGCGTACCGAAAACCGCGCGAATTCCTCTGGCTCAGCGGGGTTGTCCTGCTACTGTTGGGTTTGACCTTCGGTTTCAGCGGCTACCTCTTGCCGATGGACATGCTCTCCTACTTCGCCACGAAAGTAGGTCTCGAAATCCCAAAGTCGCTGCCGTTCATCGGCCCTGCGGTCGCCGATATCCTTCGCGGAGGTATCGACGTCACCGAATTCACGGTGCAGCGGTTCTTCGCGCTCCACACCGTGATCCTCCCCATGGTCTTCATCCCCTTCCTGCTCGCGCACCTGTGGATGGTGCAGAAGCATGGGAACAGCCTGCCGGAGAGCGAGGAGGCCAAGCCCGAGACCGATAGGAAGTCCATCCCGTTCTTCCCGAACTTCCTGATGCAAGACCTGGCCATGTGGCTGATCGCTCTGAACGTGATCGCGCTCCTCGCCGCGATGTTCCCCTGGCAGCTCGGCGAACCTGCGGACCCGCTCAAGCCGGCGCCGGTAGGCATCCACCCCGAGTGGTACTTCATGAGCCCCTTCCAGACCCTCAAGCTCATCGGGAAGCTGATTCCCGGCGCAGCGGGCGAGGTAATCGGCATGTCCGTTTTCACCCTCGGCATGGTGCTCTGGATCCTGATTCCGTTCTACGACGTGAAGAGCAAGGGCGCCCAGCGGGCCAAGCGTGCGACCTATTTCGGACTGCTGGCGCTGTTCATTCTGGTCGGGACGTCCGCCTGGGGATACCTGGGAGTGCAGTAGGAGATAACAGATGAATTATCCAGTTTGGGATGTTCCAATTATCGGCGGACCGTGGGTCATCGGCATCGTCGCGATCTTCCATGTGCTCATCGCATGGTTCGCGGTCGGCGGAGGGCTCTACCTCCCGATGGCCGAATCGAAGCTCTACAGGGAAGGCAGGGAAGAGTGGCTGCCCGTGCTCATGAAGCATTCCAGGTTCTTCCTCGTGCTCACGAGCGTCTTTGGCGCCATCTCGGGCGTCGGCATCTGGTTCTCGATCGGCTTGGTGCACCCCGAAGCGACCTCGACCCTCATCCACAACTTCCTCTTCGGCTGGGCGATCGAGTGGGTGTTCTTCGTGGTCGAGCTCGCGGCAGCGGCGGTCTACTACTTCACTTGGAATCGCATCCCCCGTGAGCTTCATCTCAAGGTGGGCTATCTCTACGCCATCGCGTCGTTCCTGACGCTGGTCATCATCAACGGAATCCTCTCCTTCATGCTCACCCCCGGTGGCGCCTGGCTCGAGGTGGCTGGAACCGGGCAGGAGGCCTCCAAGTTCTGGTTTGCCTTCTTCAATCCGACCTATGTCCCGTCGCTCATCATGCGGAGCCTAGCGTGTACCGCGCTGGCTGGGATCTACGCGCTCATCAGCTATTCGATGGTGTCCGATCCGGGACTCCAAAACACAAAGGTCCATATGGTTCGGTGGTCTGCCAAGTGGCTCACGCCGATCTTCTTCCTGATGCCGGTTGCCCTCATATGGATGCTCTTGGCGATGTCGGCGGAGAGCCGAAGCCTGCTGGAGCTTGGGATGTCCACCATCGGCTCAGGAGCCTTCACCCAGGTCACAAGGATCGCCATGCTGACCATCCTGACGACCTTCACCATCGGCGGTGTCGTCTATTTCTTCGCCTATCGATCACCGCGCGACTTTTCGCTGGGGCATGCCATCTCCATTCTGGCGCTCGCCGCCGTGGCGACGGCATCCACAGAATTCGCCCGCGAAATGGTTCGAAAACCCTATGTGATCGGCGAGCACATGTATAGCAATGGGGTCCGTGTGAGGGACGTTCAGAAGCTGAACCGGGACGGATATTTGACAGGCTCGCTCTGGAAGGAAGAGCACATGGGGCGCGCAGAAATGGGCGAGATCATCTTCCGGGGCGAGTGTATGAGCTGCCACACCGTGGACGGCTACCGATCAATGAGACGGCTCCTGCAGGCGCGAAACGAGGATGCGATCAAGAAGCTCCTCGCCATGCTCCACAACCCGCCAAAGGACTCCCCGTACAGGAAGTACATGCCTCCGCTGGTGGGCACTCCCGAAGAGATCGACGCCCTCGCCGGCTACCTCGTCGTGCTCTCAGGCCCACCCGCACCAGGTTCACCACCGGCAGCCCAACCACAACCATCCACCAAAACGCCTTGAACCCAAAGGGTCTGCTGAAAAACGACTTCCAGCAGGACGGTCGGGGTTTGACCCCAACGGGGTCAGCAGAAAGTAGCCAGGGGTTGAGCGAAGCGAAACCCCTGCAGAGCCGTCAACCCTTCCCCCCATGATCCTTCATTTCGGCGCTCTTGCGGTCGTTCGCGCCCAGCAGGTGCTCGGCGAAATACTCCATGGTCATCTGGCTGAAGTAGGTTTGCATCGGCCCATACCCGTGCGCCTGACCGGGGAACAGGATGAAGTCGAACCGCTTGTTCGCTTTGATCAACGCGTCCACGAGCCGGTAGGTGTTCGCCGGGTGGACGTTGTTATCCATGTCGCCCGTCGCGAGGAGGAGTTTGCCCTTCAGGTTCGCTGCGAGCTCGACCGTCGTCGGCACCTTGATCTCAAGCTTGGTCTCGGTCTCCAGCGGGATGATCTTGCCGTCCTTGTCCTTCTTCGGCACCTTGGTTTCCTTGATGCCGTGGTACTGCTCGCTCCAGTTGTCGTTGTAGATGTTGTTGTCGTGGTTGCCGGATGAGCTGACACCGACCTTGAAGAAGTCGTTGTAAGGCGGCAAGAGCAGAGCCGCGGCGGTCATGAATCCCCCGCCGGAGTGCCCGTAGATCCCGACCCGTTCGATGTCAATCCAGGCGTACTTGCTCGCGAGCTGCTCGATGCCGGCTTTCTTGTCGGCAAGGCCGTAGTCGCGCAGGTTGAAGTAGCTGTAGCTCTGATAGGCGTTGGATCGCGCGGGGTTGCCGCCCCGATTGCCGATCTGGATCACGATGAACCCAAGCTGTGCGAGCCGCTGGTCGCCGGCGGAAGCCGAGAACGTGGAGGCAACGCTCTCGGTCTGAGGTCCCGGATAGACGTGGGCGATCACTGGATAGCTCTTGTGCGGGTTGAAGTCAAACGGCTTCCACAGGTTGCCGTAGATGTTGGTGACCCCATCAGCCGCCTTGACCACGAAAGTCTCCGGCATTTTCCAGCCCGTCTCATACAACCGGCTCAGGTCGGCCTTCTCCAGCGGCAGAAGCTCCTTGCCGTTCTCGTCTCGAAGCACGGATTCGGGCGCAAGGTCCACCCGCGAGTAGTTGTCCACGACGAACTTCTTGCTGGGTGCGAGCACGGAGTTGTGGTCGGCGTTTCCAGGATCGAGAAGCGTAATGCTCTTGCCGTCAGGGCTGACCCGGTACAGATGGCGATAGTAGGGGTTCTCTCCCTCCTCGCGGCCAACGCCACGAACCCAAGCCGTACCCTTGTCCTCGTCGAGCTCAGCGATTTGGTCGAACCGCGAGGGTCCTTCCGTCATCGCGTTCTTCAGCTTGCCGTCTTGCCCGTAGAGATAGTAATGCCCCCAGCCCGTCCGTTCAGACCACCAGATGAAATCGCCGTTCTTGAGCCTCCGTGGCGCCTGCACCTCAAGATTGGCCTGCTCGATCGACTCGGAGAGAAGCACCTTCACCGAGCCCGCCTTCGGGTCGTATTCGCAATAGTCCAGGTTCCGCTGGAGCCGGTCGCGCCGGCAGAACCGCATGAGGCTGGAGTCTCCATTCCAACTCATGTTCATGAGCCGTTGATCCTGCCACTTGCCCACGTTGGCCGTCTTTAGCTTCTTCTCGGCTTTATCGAATGTGAAGAGCTCGGTCTGGGTGACGTCGGCCTCGCCGGGCATTGCATAACGATATTGCGAGAGCGTGGGCCGAGGCTGCGCCAGGTTGTTGACCAAGAACAGCTCCTTGACCTTGCGCGAGTCGCTCCGCGTCACATAGAACATGCTCGAATCTTTCGACCACGTCACGTTGGCTCTCACTCGGCGCTCCGGCGGCTGGTTGGTCTGCTGGCCGGTTCCGCCTTGCACCAGGTCCTCGATCTGCTGTTGCTGCTGTTGCTGCTGTTGCTGCTGGAACTGCTGAAACTGCTGGCGATCCTCATAGCTGCCAAAGCTGAAATAGCGCTCGCCGTCCTTGGAGAGCTGGACCGGATTCTTCTCGTCGGCCACTTCGACGAAATAGAGGTTGTGGTCAAGGGCGTAGACGTAGGCCTTTCGATCCGGGGAGTAGTTCCGGAAGCCATCTGCGGCATTGGCGCCCTGACCACCTCCGCCACCTTGGCCGCCACGATTCCCGCCACCGCGACCCCCCCCGCCCGGGGGCCCGCCTGCCGGAGCGGCTCCACCGGCAGGTGCATCGCCTAAGAGCTTGAGTGTCCCTTTGGCAATATCGTACTCATACCGCTTGGCGTCGACCGTAAACGTGAAGGTGTCTCCCTTATCCGAAAACGTGAGCGTCGTGATGGCCAAATTGGTGATGTCGTAGGGCTTCTTTCCAAGCTCCGAAAGCTGAGCCGCCATCTTGTTGGAATCGAAGAGCGGCTGCTTCTTGCGCGCCTTGCAGTCGACGATATAGAACTTGACGCCCTCCCGATCCTGCCACCGGTACCAGAACTTGTCTTGGTCCTTGAGCCAACCGGGCGTCACCGCGGTGCTGTAGGTGTACTGCCGGATGAACTCGTTCGTGAACTTGTCGGCGAGCTTCCAGTTGGCGGTCTCTACGGCGGGAGCCAGGGGTTGCGCGGCGAGAGAAACCCCAAATAGGAGAGCGGTTAACGAAGTCATGGGACGGGTATTCGATTGCCGCGACAACAATTCCTCCGTATGCCACGAGATTGGGCCGGTAAGCAGTATTTTGGTCCGAACTTGATTTAGCCCCGGCAAAGGTCAATAATCATCCATCGTGGTTTGTCCTCGTTGCGGCCGACAAAATGAGCCCCACAACCTCTTCTGCGGAAGGTGCGGGCTGGAGTTTGCGAAGGTCGAGCAGCCATCAGATAACGCCTCCGACGCCAGGCCCTGCTCGCGCCATCCGCGCGAAATGACCGTCCTATCCTGCGGAAAGTGCGGCGTGGCGATCTGTTACCGCTGCGTGGTCATCGGCCCCGCGGGTCCACGCTGCAAGGGTTGCGCCCGGAACAAGCTGCCAATCTCAGCCAGAACGGTGGCCGGAGAAGCCAAGATCGGCTTCCGCCGGCTATTCCAGGCGGGGCCTTTCGTGATCTACTGGTGGATCGTCATCATCGTGCTGGGCGTGAGCCTGGTGCGAGGGTGCGCCTCGATGACAAGAGGTAACGATAGCCCGCCTTCACGATATTCTCGCGATCAGGCCGGCGAGTAGGGGCAAACCCAGGTGTGCCTCGAAGGCATGGCTGAAGGCTGAGAATCCCGAAGGGCGAGGGCCAAGCTCAGGTAGCACAAAGCCCGTTGCGCATCTCCTTTGCGCAACGGGCAATCTCCGTGAGGAGAGGCTTGTGCTTACTTTCGGCGGCGTCGTGCGAGGGCAGCGACGGCGAGGCCGAGGACCGCGATCGTTGCGGGCTCAGGCACGGCCAGGATCTCATAGCGCGAGGTGCCACCGGCGAGGTCCATCGCAGAGAGATCGAAGTCCCAAACGGCGTGCATATCACTGACCGCTCCGGCCACAGGAGCCCAGCCATAGTTGGCCGATTGAGTGGCGGAGCCGCCGGCACTCACAGAGAACGGCGAGATCATCGACTGGAACAGACTTCCAGGCATTCCGTTGTAGCGGGCAAAAAAGCTGTCGCCGCCACGGGAATCGCCGAATGAGGCGCCGTCCTGGTCGAAGTCCGTGATCGTCACACCGGCGCTCGTCTGGCCCACCGCGTTCGAGATGGTCGGGAAGCTGAGCAGAGCGGACGAAATCGTGAAGTGCGTCGTCGTGGCGCCGGCAAACACCGCGTACCCAATGGCAACGACAGGGTCGTTGACGTAGCGGGCATAGCCGCTGCTGAGCGTGGCGATCGTGACGCCCTCGGCGTTCTTGATGTCGACCGACTGAGCCAACGACCACGAATTCGTATAGTTGTTGGGATCGAAGCCGGCCTGCTCTCGGGTCACCTCGAAGGTGCCGGTGCCGAGGCTGTTGGTGGCCGTGACTTTGAAGATCACGTTGCCGAAGTCGGCGCTGGCGGCAGCGGCCAGAGACGCAAAAGCGAGAATAGCGATATTGGTACGAAGCAAGCGAGTATTCACCATGTCCTCCCCACGAAACGATCAATTCGAGCGCACACCCATTGATGTGCTATCTCGTGAGGTCAAGTATACGGGACAATCGCCAGATCCGACCTAGCAAAAGTTCCGGGTTTGAGTCACAAAAACGCGACTGAGCGTCCCGGAACCAGAGAGTTCCTAAGCAAGTTTGCGGGGATCAGCGCCGCCGCCGCAGACAGCCCACGAATCCGAGAGCAAGGGCCGCGAGCATTGACGGCTCCGGAACCGGCAACACCTCGTACCGGGAGGTTCCGCCAGCAAAGTCGAACGACGACAAGCGGAAGTCCCAATGTGCCGTCATGTCGCTCACCGGTGCTCCGACGTTGACCCAACCGTAGTTGTCGTTGTGCGTCAGCGAGCCGTTTGCACCAACCCCAAAAGAAGCCAGAGCCGAATGAAACTCAGAGCCAGGCACACCGTTGTAGAGCGCGCGATAAGAATTCGTTCCGGAGGCGCTGCCAGTGAAGCTGGCCGTATCGCCCAAGACGTCGGTCACCGTGACTCCGGCGCTCGTCTGGCCCGTGGGGTTGGCGATCGTTGCGAACGACATCGTTGCCGACCAAATCGAGAAGTGCGTCGTCGAGGCGCCTGCTCCCACCGAAAAACCGAGGCTGATCAGAGGGTCGTTGGAATAGTAGATGACCGCGCCCATCAACGTGGCGATGATCTCTTGAGCGTCGTTCCTGATGTCAACCTGCTCAGGCAGCGACCAGAAGTAGCCCTGTCCCGAGTTGGTCACATATTGGGAATCGTATTGAGCCTCAAAGGAGCCGGTGCCGGCAGCGTTGGAGGCAATGACCTTGAACATGGGCCCGCCGAAGTCGGCATAGGACAACGCCGTCAAAGCGGACAAGGACGCGACGAAAAATAGCGAACGAACCGAGCGCAAATACACCATCTTCCTCACCACCCAATCAAACAGGGAGCAACCCAAAGCGGCTGCAACCCAGCAATATTGACAGTATAACCCGAACTTGCCAAGATAGACCTGGCAAAAATATCAGTTGTACTGGTCAAATTGCCTGGGTTGTGCCTGAACTGCCGGAACTCTGAAGGGTCCCAGATACAGCCGCGCCTGGAACTTTCCGAGCCAAAAGTGGCATCTAATAAGGTCATGCGACCAACCAAAATCCTGACGGTCCTCGTGCTCGCCTCGCTCGCCACGCTTTCTCTTGCGACGGAGGGCCTAAAGTGGCTGACGTCCTACAGCGAAGCGGTGAAGATCTCAAAAAAGACGAAGAAGCCGATCCTCGCCGACTTCACCGGGAGCGACTGGTGCACCTGGTGCATCAGGCTGCACAAAGAGGTGTTTGACCAGCCCGAGTTCGCGAAGTGGGCGAAAAAGAACGTCGTTCTTCTTGAGCTCGACTACCCGCAGTCGAAGCCTCAGCCCGCCGCCATCAAGAAGCAGAACTCCGAACTGCAGCAAAAGTACCAGATCGAGGGCTATCCGACCGTGCTCTTTCTCGACCACACCGGAAAGGTGCTCGGGCAGTACGGCTATGATCGAGGCGGCCCCCCCGTTTGGATCAAGAAAGCCAATGAAATGATCAAGGGCAAATAGGACTGGGTTGGACCAGTGAAAACCTGGAAAAGGGGCTCGCTTGGCGTCTGCCGGCGAGCCCCCTTCATTTGTCGGCGCACCCAAAAGGAAACGGAGGAAGAACCTGTTGCCCGGGCGTCCCAAATGGGGGCCTGCAGGTCAGCGCCTTGAGTTCCCCGCGCCAAAACAGCACTTCCAAAAGGCCCAAACGGCTGCCGGCCTTACAGCGCCAGGCTCCCCATCGGGTCCCAGGGAGGTAGCACCACCGGCGTCCTCTGAAGGGCCCTTAACGACTTCTTCGGCACGTACTTGGTCTGAACTACGACCTCGAAGTTGTAATCGTCGAACCAGCGATCGCTCATCTGGTAGAACCCTTTGTCGCCGCCTTTGTCCGACCAGGAGTTCTCGATTCGCCAGCGGTTGGGCTTCCCGGTGTCGTTCAGGTCCACGCCGGTAAAAACCATCGCGTGGTTCATGGCGGAGTGTCCGTACATCAGCCGGCCCGCTTTGTCCAAGCCGGCCGACCCGTCCCAGCCATAGGTCTGGGAGTAATCAAAGAGTCCAGGGCACATCGCGCCAGAATCTCGATCCAGGAACTTTCCCACGTCGCAGCCGAACCACACCGGCTCGCCATCCTTGAGCTGTTGAATGGCAGCGGCCTTCATCGTTTCAAGGTCGACGTTAAGGTAAAGCACAGGCGATCCGCCGGTTACATTGCCAAGGTATTGAACCGTGTAGACCTCGTCGAACCGGTGCATGGGCCTCGGATCATGGATGAGGCAAACCGTCGCCTCGAGGTCGATGTTCACAAATTTCTTGTAGAAGCCTTGAGGCGTGATCGTCCCGGAGCGATGGAAGTTGCGGTCCTTGTCGCGCCACTGCCAGTGAAACGTCTCCGGTGGGACGCCGAGGTGCATGCACAGCATCCGGTAGATCTCGGCCATCATGGCATCCTTTCGCGTCCGAAGCTTCGCCTGAGTTTTGGCGTCGCTCTTCCCGCCGGCACCCTCTCGAAGCTCCTTGGCGAAAGTCCTCAGCCGCTCAGTAACGAAGTGGTTCATTAGGCCCGTGTTTGAGCTGGAGTCGGTCTCGGGCATCACCGACTTGGGCACGACGCCGTGCTTCCGGATCACGTTCGTGAACATGTGCCACTGGCCGCCGTCCTGGATCGGCGCCGCGAGGAGATAATCGAGGACCCGGCTGCCAACCGGTTCCTCCAAGGTCACGAGGATGTTCTCCAGAAAGTAGTTTGCCTTCTCCAACTTGTCCCAGAAGCAGACGTGCGCCTGGCTCAGCTCAAACTCCTCCCCCAGCTTCATCTCGGCGATGGCTTTGACCCTGAACGTGTTCAGCGCCGCAAATATCCAGCACCTGCCGCTGGAGTTCTGAGCCGTGGCCTTGTTCTCGGGGAGGTGAACGCTGAAGCTGTTGTCGAGGGCACAGACCGCGGCCCGGTTGAGCGCGACCTTGTTCACCGGCGTCGTGGTGATTGCGTTCATGGATTGCCGGTTGCGGGCTTCGCGCTCGAATTCCTTGCGATAGCGGGCAAGTGAGGCGCTATCGAGCACGCCCGGAAGGGAAGGCGGAGTCTGGCTCTTTTGGGCTGGCATAGAACCCAATTCTGTCACGTCTGGTTTTGTCCTGCCCGGGCCCCCCTTTGGAAGCAGCCCTGCGTCTAGGAGCGAGCCGCCCGCTCCATCGCCTTGAGCCGCAAGAAAATGAGAAAGCTGCTTAGGGCGATGCCCGACAACGGCACGGTTACCGCATAGAGCCACATCGCCTCGAAGGGCGACTCGACGTGCTGGTTCATGGTCAAGTAGTAGAAAAGAGCCAGGTCCACCAAGACGGCCAGCGAGTAAGCCTTGCGGAAAGCGCTCAACCCGACCAGCGCAACCATCTTGTCCACCCATCCATAGGCCTTCGACTCAAGGAGCCAGTTGATAAACCCGACGCAGATTCCCAGGAGGATGGCCCGACGCCCAAGGTCCGTCCCGCTATCGAGCGCTACGGCGGTGAACCCGGCCCCCACACACAGAACGCGAAGCGTCACCAAAATGGGCTTCATGACCTAATCGTCGGTTGCGCGCATGCGCCTACACCGAAACGGCGGCAGAACCGAGCGACGCCAAGGCCCGGTCGACAACGGATTTCTCCTGGGGCTCCAACTCGACCAGAGGCAATCGGACCAACTCGCAATCGAATCCCGATCGGCTCAACGCGTACTTGACCGGCACAGGGCTCGGCGCGCTGAAGAGCGCACGGAAGACCGGCGTCAGGCGGTGGTGCAGGCGCGCCGCCTTCTGAGGGTCTCCGCCGAGGAATGTCGTGATCATGTCGCGGATCTCTGCGCCGACCACGTGGGCCGCGACGCTCACCAGGCCATAGCCCCCCACGCTGAGGATCGGCACGGTCAAGCCGTCGTCGCCCGAGTAGACGCGAAAGCCCTCCGGCGCTTCACGGCAGACGTCTCCGATCTGGGCGAGGTTGCCGCTGGCCTCTTTGACCGCAACGATGTTCCTGATTTGGGCCAGCTTGAGCAGCGTCGGCGTCTCCAGGTTGATCGCCGACCGGGGCATGATGTTGTAGAGCATCACCGGTAGGCTGGTCTCCTGGGCAATGGTCGAAAAATGGGCGTAGAGCCCCGCCTGCCCAGGACGCGAATAGTAGGGATTGACGAGCATGATCCCGTGAGCGCCGCGTTTCTCGGCCTCGCGCGTCATCACCACCGATTCGGCCGTGTCATAGGTTCCCGCCCCAAAGATGATTGCGGCTCGATCGCCGACCGCTTCCAAAACGACCTCGAGGAGCTGCAGCTTCTCACCTTCATCGAGGGTGGGGGACTCGCCCGTCGTGCCGCTTACGACGATCCCATCGTTCCTCTGGGTCTCCACAAGGTGCTTGGCGACGCGTTTGGCCTCTTCGAAGTTGACCGAGCCGTCTGGTTTGAACGGCGTGAGCATGGCTGTCATCAGCCTGCCCCAATCTCTCTGTCCGAAGAATGCTCCCATGGTTATGCCTCGCCTGGCGTGTTGTACCTAAGGGATACGTCAAAAAGCCCCAGCGCGTGTTCGCGCTGGGGCTATCGTGCCGCTATTCCGATCGGCCTACCTCTTGCGGCGGCGCAAGGCGAGGCCCATGCCTCCAAGAGCCAGCACCGCAATGCCGCTCGGCTCAGGCACCAGTACGCAGTGGGTGCCAAAGCACATCTCCTCAAGGAAGATGATGCCAGGATGATACTGGCCTGTGGCATCTGTGAATCCGGCGCCCATGCCGAATGCCTCCCATTCCGGCTGTGGGAAGAAGCTGCCTTCCATGGTCCAGCGCCAGCGCGTGCCGTCGCCGTTCAGGTCCTCGAAGGCAACGGTGCCCCAAGCCTCCAGCTGGGTGTTTGCATACGACATCCATGCGTAGATGTTTCCGTCGTACCTGAAGGTGAACTGCATCCAAAACAGCTTTCGGCGGTCTGGGTCGAATCGATTGGCAATCCGGAACCCGAACTCGCTCTGCTCGGCCGTTCCGTCCGAGCCGGTACCGTCGATGATGATGTCGTGGCCGTCCCAGAAGACGTCGCCAAACCCTGTTGGCTGGGGCAAGCCGTAGGGATTGAGCCCCACAGAATCAAAGTACGGGTCGGCTGGGTTCTCAAAATCCCAGCAAGCGCTGGTCGTTGAGCCGTCATCGATTCCCCACCAACTGGGAAATCCCTGGGCGAAAGCGCCCGTCGCCAGTCCACAAACCAGCAACCCTGCTGCGCACCGAAGTGCGGTGATCTGCTTATTCATTTTTGTGCTCCTTTGAGTAAATGGCCCCTCTTGCGAGGGTCGCAAGCCGCCCTCAACGCGTACTTGCGTTAGAGTTCAGTGGCAGGGTAACACGACCTGTCAAAAATACCAAGGAATCGTGACTAGTATATTTGCTGGTTCTGCTATCCCTCGTGAGTCGCGATGAACACGAACAAAAGGCTCCACGCGGCTTCGGCGATCATCGTGAAGCAGAATTGCAGGTTCACAGGCATCGAATAGGAACAGCACAGCACAGGAGTCCAGAACGCCCAACAAGGGAGGAGGGCTGGAAGCACCTTGTCGCGGTAGAAGGTCGGGCTCAACTCGGCCAAGAGCGCCCTTGCGGCGAATCCCCGCTTGTACCATTCAAAAAGCAGCACCGCCGTCGGGATCGAGATGATCGTCGAGAACAGCGCCATATCGACGAGCGTCTTCAGCAGAAATGTCCGGGTGTCGGTGCCGCTGCCGATCCAAAGGGCCAGGAATTGGTAGAACAGGTCCACCTGAACGGCCACGATCCCGTAGACCAAGCCTGTGAAGGCCACTTTGCCGAGCCAAGCCCGGTCAAACCGTCTGAGTTTCCCCGTGGCGAGCTTGGCCGCCTCTGGAATCAGGCTGCAGGCCAAAAAGCCGACGACAAAAGCGAAAGGCAGCCCACCGCGCGTCTTGATACGGGCAAGCTCATCCGCAAGGGCCTGGAGCGAAGCGGAATGGTAATAGGTGATGACCAGGCCCAGTGCGGCAGCCTGGATCAAAAGGAACGCCTGCCAATGGCCGCGGACCGCTAAGAGCCCTGGCCTCAGGGCGCCGCGCAGCGTCCAGGGTACTTCATGAGAGGGAGAAGTCGAGGTGGACACCGCACCCCCAAGTATGAAGCCTGAAGCCTCCGGTTAGCTCTCGATGCGTTCGCTGATGGGTTCGGGCTGTGGTGGGAGAGAACTGGACCGCCTCATTTCCTCAAAGTGAAGGATCTGTGAGTTCATCCGGTCTTTAAGCATGGCCATTTCCGCTTCGATTCGGCCCAATCTCTCGTGGAGCCCGGCGTCTCCAGTTTGGTTCCTATGAACCAGTTCGGCCATGAACTTCTGGTGGCGAAGCAGCATGGCGACCACCGGCAGCACCACGAACATCCCGATGCCCAGTACCATCGGGGCGATGACATCCCAATCAATAGGGGCTGCAAGTAATTGCGAAGGAGGCATGGACCCACTATCTTACAACCTGGAGACTAGGAAGACCAATGAGGACCCGGGCCCTGGAGCGAGCGGCCACCCGCTAATGAAGGCCCATAACAGCCTCGACCACTTCCTCGATCGTCATGCCACTGGTGTCGAGGACAATCGCGCCCTCGGCAACCTGAAGCGGGCTGTCCTCGCGGGTCGAATCGCGATGGTCCCGGGTCGCGATCATCTCCTCGACCTCCAGAAGCGTGATGCCCGGTTGCTTTGCCTGAAACTCGGCGAGGCGGCGCTTGGCGCGAGTCCGAAGATCGGCAGTGAGGTACACCTTGACCTCGGCGTTCGGCGCGACCACCGTGGTCGTGTCCCGACCCTCAAGCGTGACGCCTCCGTGGGACACGATCTCTTTCTGAAGGCGGACCAGCTCCCTGCGCACAGCCGAATGCGCGCTGAGCGCAGAAGCCAGCTCACCGATCTCGGGCGTGCGGATCGCCTCCGACACGTCCTCGCCGTTCAGTAGGACGCGTTGCGCCCCAATGCCTCCGCCATCTGCTGGGGGCTCTGCAAAGTCGATGCTTATGGACCTGGCGATTTCAGAAGCCGGCCCCCCATCGTCCTTGCCAAAGCCCTGGCGCGAAGCCGCCAAAGCAACGCACCGGTACATCGCCCCGGTGTCCAGATAGCGCAGATGAAGCCGCTTTGCCAGGAGCATCGCAACCGTCGACTTTCCCGCTCCCGCTGGGCCATCGATGGCGATGACGATAGGCTTCATGATTGCAGCCTCGCGAGGTCGTCGAGGAAGTTTGGGTAGCTGGTTGCGATACTTTCGGCGCCTTCGATGGCGGTCTCACCTTCAGCAATCAGACCTGCGATGGCAAAGGCCATCGCGATGCGGTGGTCACCGTCGGCTTGGATTCTCGTTCCGCTAAGCGGGGCCGGACCCTCGATGGCCATGCCGTCATCCAGAGCTTCGATCTTGGCGCCCATCGACCTCAGACCCTCCACCACCTTCGCGATGCGGTCGCTCTCTTTAACCTTAAGCTCCCTCGCGTCCCGAATGACGCTCTCCCCGTGAAGCTGTGTGGCAAGCACTGCGAGTACGGGGATCTCGTCGATAAGGCGCGGAACCAACTCCCCCTCGATCCGAAACCCCTTGCCTTCGCCATGGAGTACCTCGAGGTCTGCCACTGGCTCGCCGAGGGCCTCCGCGAGGAGCGCCTGTCCGATGGGAAGCCCGGCTTGCCCAAAGACGTCGAGAACCCCCGTTCGGGTCGGATTGACGCCAATACCTGCCAGCCGCACTGACGATCCGGCGACCATCGCCGCCGCCACCAACCAGAAGGCAGCGCTCGAAATGTCCCCCGGCACAGAGAGTTGAAACCCTGAGGGTCGAGACCAGCCTTTGACTCCGACTCGGTGCCCGCCCTGAGCCAAGATCTCGGAGGAAACCTCAACTCCACACGCCCTCAGCATCCGCTCGGTGTGGTCGCGGCTCAACGTGGGCTCGGTAACCCAAGTTTGGCCTTGCGCCCTAAGCCCCGCCAAGAGCACGCAGCTCTTGATCTGTGCGCTGGCGACGGGGCTCTGATAGTCGATGGCTTTCAGCTCGCCGGAACCCGCAACCCGCAAAGGGGGCACGTCGCCATACACCTTGGCGCCCATCAGCCTCAATGGTTCGGCAATTCGCTTCATTGGGCGCCGGCTGAGCGAGGCGTCCCCGACCAGAGTGACGTCGATCGGGTACGAAGCTACGATCCCGCTGAGAAGCCGCATCGTGGTGCCGCTGTTGCCGCAATCGAGTTCGCCCTCGGGTTGCATCAGCGCTGGCAGAGGAAAGACCTTTCTGGCGCGGCCAACAGACTCGATCCTTGCCCCAAGCGCCTCCATGCATCGGACCGTGGACTCACAGTCCTCTCCCGTCAACGGGTTCGAGATCTCCGAAGGCCCATCCGCAATCGAAGCGAACATATACGCGCGATGGGTGAGGGACTTGTCGGATGGGGGGCGGATCTCGCCCCGAAGCGGTCCCGAACGCTGGACGACGAGCCTCAATTGCCCGCCCCCTTTCGCTTCGCTTCCGCTGCCCGGGCAAAGAACGTGCGCATCCACGGAAGGTTTCGCCTGTAGAGGGCCGAGCGCACTCCCGTCAGCTCCTTGATCAGGCCGTTCAGCGCGCGAATTACCTCCTTGCGATTGCTTGCCGTGAGCTGGGTCCAAAGCTCCGGGTTGCTACCGCCAACACGCGTCGCGTCCCGCCATGAACCCCCTGAGGGCACCCGAACCGCGGGGCGGTCGGCCTGAATCAGCAGCGCTGCGGCGAGGATGTGGGGAAGATGGCTGACCAAGGCAATTTGGGCGTCGTGGTCGCCGGCTTCGACCCGGATCGGGATCGCACCGAGCGCCTTCACGGCAGCCTCGACCGTGTAGTAAGCGGTTTGCCCGCCGTTCCTGGGCGGCGTGAGGATCCAGGCTTTCCCGGCGAACATGTCGGGGTCCCCGTGCGCAGGGCCCGAGTGCTCGGTGCCTCCCATCGGGTGCCCCGGTACGAGCCAGTGCCGGCGGCCACGGGGCCTTGCCCAACGCGCGATCTCGGACTTCACTCCGGCGCAGTCGCTGACAATCGTGGCCTCGCCGCGAAACTTCTCGATGAAGCTCAGCGTGGCGATGACCGCGTCCGGCGGCACGGCGACGAACACGAGGTCGCACTGGGCGATCTTTTCAAGCGGAATACAGACGTCGACAGCACCAGTCTGGGCAGCGATGGACTCATGTTCAGGCAGCCCGTCATGGCCGTAGATCTCATAGACGGAGGCCCATTTCCGCAGACCCAAGCCTATGGAGGTGCCAATCAGGCCGAGGCCGACGATCCCAACGCGCATCGGCATAGGTTACTTGACGAGGGCCAATCTGGGGGATGGGGTTCAGTGTTCAGGGTGCAGGTCTCAGGGCACGGGCGGGTGAGTTTATGTCGGTCAAGTCTTGTCTTCACTTCACTCCACGGTGCAACCGAGGCCTCCATGGTCTCGTCTTGCCAGAAGAGGGCACATGGAACTTCAGGACAAGCTCGAAGGTCCGCCAAGAGCCGTACGGTGGTTCACCATGCTGCTGCTTGTCGGCTTTGTCGCCTCGGCCCTCCTCGCCTTCCTACCGCTTTGGAGGATCGTGTTTGGATGGTATGACCTGGAAACAGGCGATCCGTCGCCCTTTGAGATTTACTGGCACTGGGTAGCCTCCGCCATCCTGCTGGGGATCGCTCTGCGTTTCTGTAAACAGCGCTCGCCAAGAGCTCCTGCTTGGGCCCTCGCGGCGATCGTGGGGGTCTTGGCTTCGATGGTTGACGAGTTTTCAAGGATGCCGCAGGGCTACGGGTTCGTTTTCGATGAGCTCATGGGTGAGCCGCGGACCCTTTGGGACCGCATTCTCTTCACGCTGGGAATAGACGTTCCGAGGAATATCTCGGCACTTGTGGCCCTGTCTGTTGCCGCCTTGGCGACACGACGGCTCCTTTTTGTGTCAGACCTTCGCGGCGATTTCGGAAGCTCTGCGCCCGGCGAGGATGGCTTCCCCGGAAAATCATTTGGGTTGCATGCGAAGTCGCGCTTCGGGATTCCGACGCTTGTCGTTTCGGCCTGGCTGCTTTTCGTTTTGTTCGGGTGTTTGGTTGGCCCGCTTGGCCGACTCGTCCCGTTTTGGATCGTTGCCGAGCCGTTCGGGATGGTCTACACATCCTCGTGGATTGATTGCCTCACCAAGACGTGGCTGCCATTTTTCGTCGCCTTCTCGGTGATCATCTGGCAGTGCACCGAACGGCTGGACATCTCAGATGAAGGGATCCGGCTCTTTCTGTTTGATCGCCGCTGGACCATCTGGTTCGCGCCTTGGGACAGGATCAAGCTAATCGAGTTCATGCGGCATGGCGCCGAGTTGACGCTGGCGAACGTCCGCTACCGTTTTCGCTTCAATATCCCGATCTGCTTCGGCATCCCGTTTCGCAGATATGTCGCTTCTCTCGGGTTGCAGGAGCGGCTCACCGGCGCGGCAACCGAAATCGGCATCCCAATTAAGGAGATGCGCTCGTCTCGATGGATGGGGTTCGCCGCATGGGCTGTCATCCTCTGTGGCTTCGGCTCATCGATCGCGATGAAAGCCGAATCGGCCCATCTCATGAACCTGATGGCGGCCGACCCGTTCCCGGAGGCCGAGTATCAGCGTTTGGCCGGACTGTTCCCCTTGACGGCGCTCTATCTCGCCAGCGTATTGTTGGTCGGTTTGGGGATCGGCATGAAGGTGGGGCATGACCGGGGATTTCCGCAGTTTTGGCCCCTGGTCCTGTGGCTCTGCGCCGTTCAGATGCTTCCAGACCCTGTGTTGCACTGGCTGGTCTACGTCGCGATTTTCTCCATCCTTGCCGCACGGACGGGGACGATTATCCAGGTCCCTCACGTTCCCGTGCCACCCTATTGGCAGACGGAGCTTGCCCACAATCTGGTCCTTTTCTCACCGGTCCTGGGGTTCCTGGGATACATGATAGGCGTGCCATTGGCCCGCCGGATCGTTAGGTGACGCTCGCCGACTCACAGATTCCCCGATTCTCAGGTTCCCCGGTTCTCCGGTTCTCCGGTTCTCGTATCCCGTTCCCCCTCACCCCCGTTCGCTTCGCTCACGGTCCCTCTCCCCCGAAGGGAGAGGTGGTTCACCGACTTAACGTCCAACCGCCTCTCAGTTCATCGACTCATCGACTCACCGACTCACCGACTCACCGGTTCTCCGGTTCTCCGGTTCTCCCCCTATCCCCCTTCCTTCCCCTTCTGGACGGCAGGAACACCGCTCGTTACCCATTTCTCGGGCTTGGCGCCCTTTAGGTACACGTCGAAGAAGTGTCGAACCCGGTGCGCGTAGTCAAGCTGGTTTGGCCGCTTGGCCAGACCGTGGTTCTCACCGGGGTAGACCAGCATGATGATCTGCTTGCCCATGCGCCGTAGGGTGTTGTAGAACTGCTGGCCCTGATGCCAGTCCACCGCTCCGTCGCTGTCGCCAAAGGCGATCATCATCGGGGTGTTCAGGTTCTTTGCGTTCCACATCGGCGAGTTGTCTGTATAGGCCTTGATGTCCTCATACCAGGGCACCTCCATGCGGCCCTGGCTGGACTCAAAGATCACCTGGTCGGTGATGCCCGCGTTCCAGTAGAAGCTGTTGTACATCGTGATCAGCTCGGTCAGAGGCGCGCCAGCCACCGCAGCGGCGAACACGTTGCTCTGAGTGGGCACAAAGGCGGTTTGATAGCCGCCCCAAGAGTGGCCCACCAAACCAACCTTCGCCGGATCGACGCCAACCTTCTTGCTCAGCACCGCCTGGACCGCAGGCTCCAGACACTGCACCGCAGACACGCCAGGCTGACGGTCGCGATAGGCGATGTCCGGCATGAAGACGAAGTACCCTTGTTGAATCCAGTGCTGCATGTTGTAGCTGCCCCAAGGGCTGGGCATCGCATAGTTGTGGAATCCATCGGAGAGCTGCTCGTAGATGTAGGTGATCATCGGGTAGCTCTTTCCCGCCTCGTGGCCCGCGGGAAAGTAGAGAATCCCCTGAAGCTCCTTGCCCCATTTGCTCTTGAAGTCCACCAGCTCTGCCTTGCCCCAAAGAAACTCAGCCTGTTGCGGGTTGGTCCGTGCCAACGGTTTGATCGCCGAGAATTGCTCGTTCGTGAGCTGCCATGAGGGCGACTTTTCGAACGACTGCATCGTGAAGATCATGCGGTCGACGTCCTTCGCGCGCCGCAATTGCCCGAGGCTGCTGTCGTCGAGCACCAGCATCTTGCCTTCCTTTGCTCCAGGATCGAACCGCAGATAGCCCGACTTCTTGGTCTTCTCGTCAAACGCCCGTAAATAGAGGGGGTCCGTGATGCGCAAACCCTCATCACTGAAACCCGGGTTCACAACCTGAAACTCTACGTGGTCGTCCTTGCCGTCCGTGAGTTGGGTGGCCTTTCCTGCAGCAGGGTCGAACAGCCATTTGTCGTACTTGTCGCCGACAATGAGCCCTGCATCGTCGTTGAGCCAAACCGGAAACGAAGCCGCGGGCTTTTCCTTGATGGTGTGATCGTCGTCCGTGTCCCAGAAGTCGCGCTTGATGCCCTGGGTTAGATTCCGCGCCTTGTCTGCGGCGACGTCGTAAACCCACCAGGCTTTCTGCGCGTAATAGGCGAGGAACTTGCCCTCGGGAGAAGGAGTTGGCCCGAACTGGCGCTTCTCCAGGAAACGGGTGCGGTGGCCCGTGAGCGTGTCGACAACATACCAATCGGAATACTCGATTCCTCCCGGGCGCGTGGGGTCCTCATACGGTTCCGTGTTTTCCCAGAGCGCTGTCTGGAAGTTCCCGATCAGACGCACCGACTTGACCTCCGGCGATCCGATCTGGGTGAACGTGTTCGTCTCGGGCCGCCAAAGGCAGAGGTAGGTCTCTCGCTTGGTCTGCTCCAGCACTCTCTGCTGGTAGGGCTGAAGGTCGTAGTCCTTGTAGTGCCAGACGTCCACATTGGGCTTTTCCTCCGGCTTGGCCTTGTCCTCTTTCTTGTCCTCCCATTCCTTGATGCCGAACGCCACGATGTCCCCCTTCTCGTTTTGCTGAAGGGCGGCGAACTCGGCGATGCGGAATCCTTTGGGGAATCTGGAATCGGCAGCGGGGTCGAACGACGCCACGGTGATCGCAGGCTTGTCGAACCCTGTGGCCCGATAGATCACGTTGGCGGCGCCCTCCTTCTTGGGGTCGGTGGTGCCGGCAAGGAACGTCAGAATGGGCGCCTTTTCAGCCCAGGAGATCAGCCCGAGGTTGCCTTTCTGGAACCGAACGTCTCGGAGCCTTCCCAAGGCGAAGTCATAAACCTGCACCCCCTTCTGGTCCCCGCCGCTGTCGATGCCAACCGCCATCAGGCCCCCATCCTTGTGGATGTTGAACGACACTACATTGCCGATCGTCAGAGCCGACCCCGCCTTCAGATCGAAAATGGATAGGTCGCTGCCACCCGTTTGCCGAGTGGCGGGACGGTAACGCAGGGCCACCAGGTAGCCGCCACCTTTCGTGAACTCCCAAGACTGAACGCCTTCGAGGATCCTCTCCGCTCCCGTCGCAAGTTCCCGGAGCGCAAGCTTGTTTTCGACCGGCTTCTTTTGTTCGCGCAGGGCCTCCGCATCCTTCTTGGCGACCTGGATGGAATACGCCACCCATTTCGAGTCGTCGCTGAAGCGGGGGCCAGTTCCCAGCGGCGTCAGTGCCTGCTGCGGCGCATCGCAGTTCTTGACCACCAAATACCCATCCATGTCCACCTTGTTCACGGTGTAGGCAAACCAGTGCCCGTCAGGCGAGATTGCCGCCGCCCCAAGAGACTCCCATTGCGCGTAGTCCTCAACCTTGAGCGCGCGCTTTGGACCCTGGGTCGCCGGGGCGCCTTGGGGTGGCTTGGTCTCTTGGCCCTGGCTGAGAATGTAGGAGTCACTCCAAGCGGGAGCGAGCGCCGCCCCCAGCAGGGAAGCGAGGAGCAAGGGAGTGAGAGTTCGAAAGATGGCTAGCTTCATGTCGGGCACAAGACCTCTGATTGCATGGACGGGAAAGCACGGCTCGGCGAACCTCGAAAATGGAGGCAAAAACAGACGGCCCCATCGGAGACCGATGGGGCCGTCGTGGTGAATCAATAGGGAGGCTACAGGTCGTAACGCTTGGGGCCGCTCTTGTCGTCGTCGTTGCCCTGAGCGATGCGCTTGACGAACGTGACCAGCTCCATCGGGTTGAACGGCTTGGTCAGATACATGTCGGCGCCGTAGTGATAGCCCTCGAAGACGTCCTTGTCCTGAGCCTTCGCCGTAAGCATAATGACGGGGAGCGTCTCGGTCTCGGGGTCGCGCCGCAGGTTCTTCAGAACCTCGAAGCCGTCCATGTACGGCATCATCACGTCGAGCACGACCATGTTGGGCTTCTCGGATTTGACCTTCTCCAGGCCCTCTTTGCCGTCGAAGGCCGTGATCACCTCAAAGCCCTGCCGTTCGAGGTTGACCTGGATCAACCGTACAATGTGCCTCTCGTCGTCGCAAACCAGAACCTTTAGCGCCATGGGGAATTCCACCAAACCGATGCTTGTTGAGCCATCCTACCTGAAAGACCTCCTTTAGTCAATCGGTCCCTGGCCGCACCGGAATGTACCCCAGGTACCCTTTGAAAGTTGAAGCTCTGCAGATTCCAACTCCATACGGACCCGGAGACCCCTCGATCCGGCATCGTCCATGGCGGAAAGGTCTACGAAACCGACGGCAGCCAGCCGATTGCGGTTCATGAGTGGACCGACGCCGTCCTGTTGGCGCCGATCGGCAGGCCCCCGACGATCCGGCTCTTTACCGGTGCCAGACCCTCGCTGATCGAGTGGCTGCAGTCGGATGAAGCCGGCGCTGAAGCGGGGCCGGACTATATCTACTTGAACCCCTCGCTGATGGTGGGCACACAGAGCGCCATTCCCGAGTCGCCACTCTCGCCGCTAATCGGGGTGAAGGTCTGTTTGGGGGTGGTGATCGGCGAAGCGGCGCACCGGATCACGCCGGATGAGGCGGAGAGGCTGGTGCTTGGCTACACGATCGCCGCCGTGCTCTATGCCGCCGACGTCGAGCGAAACGAGATGGCGTCCAGCCAGGGGCTGGTGCGATCGCATGAGATCGGAGTGGCCGTGGGGCCCGCACTGACCACCCTCGATGAGCTAGAAGAGGCGCTTCTTCCAGAAGAGGGCGCTTCGCGCTACAAGATCGACTTTTCCGCGAGCATCGACGGGGCCGAGGCAGCCCAGTTCGCCAGCGACGAAGTGCCGTTTGCCATGGCGGACCTGGCCAGTTACGCCTCTCGGACGGCGCCCCTCATGGCCGGCGACCTCATCCTGCTGGCGATGGGCTCGACCGCTCCGCACGCGTACTTGGCGGTGGGGTCTGAACTTCGGATCGTCACGAAGAACCTGGGCACCCTTAGCTTGAAGTATGGGTAGTTTGATGGAGGGGGCGGGGGCTGTATGGGGCGGTTGCGCTTCATAATCACGGAACCCCATGTCCTCCTTTAAGCAATACACCCTCGAAAACGGCGTGCGTGTGCTCGTCGAACCTGTCGACTACGTCCGCTCCGCCAGCATCGGCCTTTGGTGCCAGACCGGAAGCCGCCACGAGCACGACGACGAGGCCGGCATCACCCACCTCATCGAGCACATGCTCTTCAAAGGCACCAAGACCCGCACGTCCAAAGAGATCGCCGAGGCCATTGAGGGGCGAGGCGGGCACCTGAACGCCTTCACCGACAAGGAGAACACCTGCTACTACTGCCGCGTGCTCAGCGACGACGTGGAGAACGGCATCGACGTGCTGACCGACATGATGCGCAACTCGCTGATCGAACCTGAAGAGCTGGAGCGCGAGAAGGGCGTGGTCCTGGAGGAGATCAAGCGCGGCGAGGATGAGCCGAGCGACCACGTGCACGACCTGCACCTTCAGGGCCGCTGGGGCGAGCACCCGCTGGGTAAGCCGGTCATCGGCACGCCGGAGTCGGTTTCCAGCTTCAAACAGGCCAATCTGAACACCTATATGGACCGCCGGTACCGGGGCGGGAGCATCCTGCTATCCGTGGCGGGGAACGTGGATCCGGAATCGGTGTGCTCGTGGGCTCGGGCTCACTTGGAGAGCATCGAGCCGGGTGACGGCAAGCTGGAATGCTCCCGGCCCGCGGGCGAACCCGGCCCGAACTTCGTGAAAAAGGACGTCGAGGCGGTGCACTTCTGCATCGGTTCAGACGGCGTGGGTCTCTTCGACGATGAACTCTACACGATGGCGGTAATGGATGCGGCGCTCGGTGGCTCGATGAGCAGCCGGCTGTTCCAGGAGATTCGCGAAAAGCGAGGCCTGGCCTATGCGGTGGGCAGCTATTCGCTGACGTACTCGGCAGGTGGGGCGTACACGGTCTACGGCGGCACGGGCGCGCAGACCTGGGGCCAGGTGCAGGAGCTGGTGCGGACCGAGTTCGACAAGGTGATGGCGGACGGTCTGGAAGCGGATGAGCTGGAGCGGACCAAGCGCAACATCTGCGGGAGCATCGTGCTGGCGCTGGAGGGCATGAGCTCTCGCATGATGCGCATGGCCAAGAATGAGCTCGTCTACGGCCGCCAGATCCCGGTGGACGAAACGGTGGCGAAGGTCAATGCGGTGACGAACGAGGATGTGACGACGCTTGCCCGGCGGGTGCTGGATGCCGCGAACATGAGCACGACGGCCATTGGGCCCGCGTAGACTATCTTCATGACCTCCCTGTTGCAGCGCGCGTGCCTGGCCGGAAACGAGGACGAAGTGTGCGCCGAGGCGGCCGCGCACCTCGTCCAGGTGCTCGGCGCGAGCGGCTGCGACATCCTTTATGGCACCGAGGGCGGCGGACTGGTCCTGCGTGCCAGCACCTATGCGCCCGACTACATCCATCGCTGCCGCCTGGGCAAGGGCGTGGGCATCAGCGGGCAAGCCCACCTCGCCGGACAGCCCGTGCTGATCCGCGCGCGGGCCAAGCAAGACCCCAGATTCGTGGACTATCCAGGCCTTCCCAGCGACCAGTGGAACGGTGCGGCGGCGATTCCGCTCGGCGGCGAGGAGCCGTTCGGCGTGGCGGTTCTCTATAAGGAGGACTCTTGGGAGTTCGGCCCCCAAGAGCTCGAAAAGATTGTCCAGCAGGTCGAGGAGACGGGCCGTGTGCTCGATCTCTATCGCCGGGCGTTTCGCCTCGGTGCCAGGTCGACCCGCATGGGCGCGCTCAGCGAGGTCTCGCGGAACATTGCTTCGAGCCCCTATCTGGAGGAGATTCTCCAACTCCTCGTAAACCTCACAGCACAGCAGTTCGATTACCGCGTGTGCACGGTCCGGCTTCTGGATGAGGAACGCCAAGAACTGGTGCTGCGCGCCACCCAAGCGCAGGCGAAGGCTTATCAGCGCAAGCGGGCGATCAAGTTCGGGGAGTCCATCGCGGGAAGGGTGATCCAGGAAAAGCGCCCCATCGCGGTGGAAGATGTGCAGGTCGAGCCGGACTACATCGGCCACGACCTGGCGGTCGAGCAGGGGCTGCGCTCGATGATCTGCCTGCCGCTGCTCATGCAGGACCGGCCGCTGGGAGTCTTGACCTGCTACACCGGCGTCGTGCGCCAGTTCAGCCCCGAGGAGATCAGCGCCCTGGAGACGCTCGCCAAGCAGGCCTCGATCGCCATCGAGCATGCCCGTTTGGCGGTGCGCAGCACCCTGCTCCAGGAGATGCACCACCGGGTGAAGAACAACCTGCAGCAAGTCGCCTCGCTGCTCCGGCTCCAGATGCGTCACGGCGAATACAAGTCGCTGGAACAGGCGCTGAACGACATGCTCGGCAGAATCCTGGCGATTGCGGCGGTCCACGAGCTTCTGAGCCGCGACGACCTCGACCATGTCGGGCTAATCACGCTCGCCGAGAACCTGCTTCACCACCACCGAGAGTCACTGATCGCGCCGGACCGGCAGATTCAGTTTCAGGTACGCGGCGACGATGTGCACTTGAACACCACCCAAGGCACGCAAGTGGCCTTGATCCTGAACGAACTGATCCAAAACGCCGTCGAGCACGGGTTCCAACAGACCACCTCAGGTGAGGTGCACATCACGGTCGAGGAGCACGACGGCGAGATTCGGTTCTGGGTCTCGAACAATGGCGATCAGCTCCCTGAGGGGTTCGACTTGGCGACGGCGGGACACCTGGGAACTCAGATCGTAGACAACCTGGCGCGGGCGCTGGGAGGGAAGTTCAAGCTCTCGAACGTGCTGGGCTGGGCGGTGGCCGAAGTGACGTTTCAGAGGACGGGTGGGGAGTAGGGGGCCAAACTGGACCTATAGGTCCTATATGTCCTATACGACTCATCCCCCCCTACACTTCAAACTCTGCCACAACCGGCGTGTGGTCTGAGGGCCGTTCCAGGCCGCGCGGATGCTTATCGATGCGGCACGATACACACCTCGCTGCTAGGTCGGCAGGCGCATAGATGTGGTCGATCCGCCATCCCAGGTTCCTTTCAAACGCCTTCGGGATCACGAACTCCCAAAAGGTGTGGTGTCCCGGTCCCGATTCGAACTTGCGAAAGAGGTCGTTCCATCCCCAATCGGTGTTGGCCTTCAGGGCGTCGATCTCGACCTGGCTAAAGCCCACCTTGCCCCGGTGCTTCTCGGGATCGAAGAGGTCGTCTGAGGTCGGCGCGACATTGATGTCGCCGAGCCATACTACGGGCGATCCTGCGCTGAAGCGCGAGGCCACCAGAGATCTGAACCGCTCCATCCAGCGCAGCTTGTAGTCGAACTTCTCGGAGCCCACCTGGGTCCCGTTGGGCACATAGGTGTTGAGGATCGTCAGCGGACCCACCTGCCCTTGGATGATCCGGCAGTCCTCCGGCCACAGAGGGTCGCCGAACCCAGTCGAGACGTTTAGGATCGGCTGTCGGCTAATGAGAGCGACCCCATTGAAGCCTTTCTGGCCATGAATCGCGACCTGCCAACCGGCATCTTCGAACGCCTCCATCGGAAAGCTGCCGTCCTCACACTTGGACTCCTGGATTGCCAGAACATCCGGTTCGTTTTCACCCAGCCAGTCGAGCACGATATCGAGCCGAGCACGAATGCCGTTGACGTTGAAGGTGGCGACTTTCACTTCGGCTGATTCTACTGTCTGTGCCACGACGAACGGTGTAGCGCGGGCGTCTCGCCCGCGATGCTAAGGGCATACCCACAAGTAGCTACAGATTCGGCCATCAGGCTCAGCCTACGTCTTGGCGGAAAGCCCGAACTTCAGCGCTGCTGCCTCGACCGTTTCCTTCGTCACCGGGAATCTCCACCGCTGGAACGCGGACACCAGGTCCACCTTGCACTCGCGGTTCAGGATCGCTACCGCGAGATTGATCTTCTCCTCAGGAGTGGTGGGCGGTTTCATGCCCTTGGCGGCCAAGGTTCGATAGCTGCGGTACCACGCCTTGAAGGGCTCCCAACCATAGACTCGCTGCAGCCGCTGGAAGAAGCTGTGGATATCGTCGGAGGACATGGAAGTCCAAGCTCGAGACGCATCGCCCAAATACTTGTCGCCAAAGACCAGGAAGAACTTCTCGACGAGCTCCGTTCCGCGCAGCCGAATCTGCTTGTCCGGTGCCGGATACTCCACGGCCTGCCACTTCCAGTTGACCCGGTAGGATTGGTCCTTTATCGTCTCAAGCGCATAAGCCAGCTTGAAATTGGCCTGAAACTCGGCAGAAGGTCCGTCCCAGATGTACCAATCCCCGAGCACGTCGAAGTTGTGGCCAACCTCGTGGACCCAGCCGAAGGCGATGATCCCATCGTCGAAGTCCTTAAGCGTAGCCTCAACGTAGTCGGTGTTGAGGATCATCTCCTGGCCCGCATAGGCCCACCAAGGGTGCGGCGGCGCTTCTTTGAACACCATCAGCTTACCATCGAATGGGTGCTCGCCGGTGAGTTCGATCATGGCGCCGTAGGCCTGGTCGATCCAGCGCAGGGTCCGGTCAAGGTGCTTGAAGGTCCTGAACCGAGACTCCATGAGTTCGATACCTGCCGTCTTGCCTTTCACGAGCTTGAGCTTTTCCGGAAGGATGTACTCGGGGACCTCGATACGGAAGGGAAGGGCTCGCTCGCCCGTGCCTTCCATCACGCGAAACACGCCGACAATCGCCGCGGCGCCTGGCCTCGCCGTCGCCGCGACCGTGGCCGGCAGGACGCCAACCTCATCCTTGGTGATCTCGTTGCCGGCGGGAAGCGCCAGATTGGCATCTCCTCCGAAGTCGTCGCCGATCTTCTTGCCTTTGGCCTCCCAGTGGGCGGTCCAGGAGAGGGCCTTGGCATCAGCCGGGCCTGCGTTCTTGAAAACGAACCGGAAGCCTCCCCAGCCATCGGCTCCCCATCCTTTGGGCTGACGGTTCGAAGCGGCCAGAGTGACCGATTGGGCGCAGCAATTGCCGGCCATAAGGGTCAGAAGAAGAGGCAGAGTCGAATGGAGCCTCATGCCATGAAGGTAGCCGATTTTCGTCGGTGTTGGGGTGAGGGCTTTCCTGGTGGCCTATGCGAGAAGGGATTGTGACAGCAGTGACGAAGTACCGTCTACAGCGATGGACTTCGACCAGTTCCGCAAGGTGATGCAGTCTCTCAATGAGCAGGCACAGCGCGCCGCTGCGGGCAACCAGCCTTCCTCCAGTGGCGTTCCGCCACCCCAGTTTGACCTCACGGGTTCATCGCAAAGCTACAACAGCTACCGACGCACAGCCGGCTCCTCGGCAGGCAACACCATGATCGTCAACTATCTTTCGTTTCTGGTCTTTGTGGTCCTCATGGGGATCGGGTTCGTGTTTTTCGGCGCGAGCCAGATCTTCACGCAAGACACTCCCCCCATTGGTGGAATGGTGGCTTGGTTCATCGGTAGCTGGGTGATCGCCAGCGCGATCAAGCTCGCCGCACAATGGGAGCGCGTGCTGGTGTTTCGTTTGGGGCGATATGTTCGCACTACCGGCCCCGGCGTCTATATGGTCATCCCCCTGTTCGAGCAGGTGCGCGCCATCGACACCCGCGTCGTGACCGTGGACATCCCTCGGCAAGAGGCCATCACCAAGGACAATGTGCCCGTGATGATCGACGCTGTCGTGTTTCTGCGCGTGGTACGGCCTGACCAAGCCGTAATCAACGTGCAGGACTACATGTTCGCGATCGTCCAGTACGGACGGTCGGCTCTGCGGGATGTGATTGGCGGGCGCACGCTGGATGAGGTGTTAACCGATCGCGAGGGCATCGGCAAGCAGATTGGGGAGATGCTGAGCGCCGAAACCGAGCATTGGGGCATGGAGGTGGACGGCATCCGCATGCAGGATATCGTGCTGCCGGAAGACCTGAAGAAGGTCATGAGCCGCCAAGCGGGGGCCGAGCGCGAAAAGCGCGCGAATATCACCAAATCGGAAGGCGACCGCATCGCAGCAGAGAACCTCGCCCAAGCCCCGGGGCGATGCAGCTTAGAACGCTTCAGACCATCGACGGTTTGGGCCCAACGGCTTCGAACACCGTGGTTCTGGCGGTACCCGTAGAGATCATGGAGGCGGTGGACGCGGTGGTCAAGGCCAGGAAGGGAAGGGCTGAGGAGTAGGGACGTAGGGATCTAGGGACCAAGGGACAGACGGACCAAGGGACAGACGGACAGAGGGACAGACGGACAGAGGGACAGACGGTCAGAAGGACAAAGGGAACACCTCGCCCCTGGGGGAGAGGTCGGTGCCTGCCCCCATTTCCATCGGGGAGCGAAGCGAACCGGGTGAGGGGGAACGCGCTGCGCTACCCCAAGAGCCGCGTCGGATTTTGCAGGTAGTCCCGCACGACGTTCATGAACTTCGCGCCGATCGCGCCATCCACCACCCTGTGGTCGAAGCTGCCGGTCACGTTCATCCTTAGCCGGACTTCGAGGGTCACCTCGTCAGAACCCTCTGCCTCCACCGGCACGACCAACTTCTTTGCCGAGCTGACCGCCACGATCGCCGCATTCGGCACGTTGATGATCGCCGCGAAATTGTCTACGCCCAACATCCCCATGTTTGAGATGCTGAAGGTGCTCCCGGAAATCTCGTCCATCGAGAGCCGGTTCTCGCGGGCCTTCGCCGCAAGCTCCTTTGACTTGGCCGAAATCTGTCGGATCGAGAGGTTTTGCGCGCCATGCAACACCGGCACCGTTAGCCCGTCTTCCAGGGCCACGGCCATGCCGATATTTACTGCCCCGAACTGAAGGATCTTGTCTCCCTGGAACGTGGCATTCACCTGAGGCATTTCGACCAGCGCCTGAGCACACGCCTTGATCACGAAGTCGTTGATGCTCACCTTTCCGGCGCCGTCCGACTCAAACTGCTCCCTTAGCGACTGCATGCGCTCGCAGTCCACTTCGACGGTCACGTAGAAGTGGGGCACCGTCTGCTTGGACTGCGTCGTGCGCTGCGCCGTGATCTGTCGAATCTTGTTGAGCGAGACAAACCGGTCCTCGGCAGCGGCCGCAATCGGAGTCGGCGCCTGAGCGGGCGTTGGTGCCAAAGAGGGCTGAACCGAAAGACGGGTCGCACCCCTGACGTCCTTCTCGACCACACGTCCGCCGGGTCCCGAGCCTGAAATCTGGGACAAGTCGACGCCGAGCTCTTCCGCGATCTTTCTGGCAAGGGGGCTGGCCTTCACCCGATCCGAAGAGACGGCCCTAGGCTCGGGAATCTCCACTGGCGGAGTGGGAATCGTCGGTCCGGCAGTCACTGCCGCGACCGCGGCGACCGAAGCCGGTTCGGATGGAGCAGCCACCGGAAGCGCTTCGGCGGTTCCCCAACCGGCGGGGACGGATTCACCCTCCTTCAGGAGAAGCGCCAAAGGCTCTCCCACTGGGACCGTTTCACCCGCCTTGATCAGGATGCCCGCCAACACGCCACTGCCGTCGGCCTCCATCTCAAGGGTCGCCTTGTCGGTCTGAATCGTGGCGATTGCTTCGCCGGATTTGACGCTGTCGCCCTCCTTCTTGAGCCATTCGAGGAGGATCCCCTCCTCCATTCCGTCACCCATCTTGGGCATGATCACTTCCGTCATTGAGGCGAAAGAGTACCCCTAGCGAGGGGAGATGAAGGGATGAACAGATGATGGGACAAAGGGACATAGGGACGAAGGGACAAAGGGACAGGGGGCAAGGGGGGATAAGGTGCAGAAGGGGGCCACTTCGCCCCTGGGGGGAGAGGTCGGTGCCTGCCCCGGTTCCATCGGGGAACGCAGTGAACCGGGTGAGGGAGCTTCGCAGTGCGGCAACATGGCGCCGCTCTGGGTTGGGATGAGGGGGTGAGGGGGTAAAGGGACAATGGGTCATCCGCCCTTCATCCCTTCATCCCTTCATCCCATCACTCCCTACTCGGACCCTTGGTCCGAGGCGTTCTCCACGTGGATTGTGGTCGTGTAGGTCTTGTCGCCTACTTTCAGCGTGACCTTGTAGTCACCCGGGCCGAACCGCCTTCGCTGCCCGCCGCCAGGTCCACCGCCAAAGCCGCCACCTGGAGTCCAGCGCTGAACGTGCATGCCCGCCGCGCGATATCCCGTGAGCTGCTGACCGACAGTGTTCCCGTCGACGTCCGTCACCGTGATCGTCACGTCGCCGGTTTGGTCTGCTTTGAAGTAGTAGCAGATGTCTGTGCCGGGCTGCGTGTTTCGCGCCGCCCAGATGCGATCGCCATCCCAGTTGTCCTGCTGGCCGCTGCGCGGGTTCATGATGTACACGTTCTGGGGCCGTGCCAAGAACACGTCCTTGTCGGTGTTGGCTTTGATGAGCTCCTCAAGGGCTGAGATGTTCAGCGTCCAGATGCTGCGACCGTGCGTGGCGATGACGGCGTCGAGCTCGCGGGGATGGATGCGGATGTCGTGCACTGGAACGGTCGGGAACTCCTTGTACTTGGTCCAATTTTCGCCCCGATCGAGCGAGACATAGATCCCGTATTCGGTCCCAACCAGGAGCAGGTCCGGATTCTGAGTGCCTTCACGAACCACGTGGCACGGCTCATCCGTCCGCATCCCGTTCACGATCTTCTTCCAGGTCTTCCCAAAGTCCTCCGTCACGAAGACGTAGGTGCTGATGTCGTCGATCCGGTGGTTGTCGAGGGTCACATAGCATCGGCCGGCCGCGTATTTGGAGGCTTGTACCCGGCTGACGTAGGAATTGCGAGGAACCTCTGCAGGCAGGTTCTCGGCGACCGACGACCAGGTCGCGCCAAAGTCCTGTGTCACCCAAATCTTCCCGTCGTCGGTACCACCCCAGATCACTCCGGCCTTGGCGCCTGATTCGCTGATGGTGATGACCGTGCAATAGTTCTCCGCGCCCGTTCTATCCCAGGTCACGCTCGGGGGCCCGGGCTTCTTGGTCGTGTCGTTGGTAGTCAAGTCCGGGCTGATCGCGGTCATGCCGGCGCCGCGATCTAGGCTCCTGAAGATCTTGTTGCCGCCGAGGTAGACGATCCTCGGGTTGTGTGGCGACAGCTCAATGGGAGTGTTCCAGTTGAACCTGTACGGCGGTTCCCCTTCGGGCCTGGCTGGCCTAAGGTTGCGCCGCTCGCCGGTTCTGAGATTCACCATGCCGGCAGCACCACCCTGGCTTTCAGAGTAAACAACACCCCAGTCGTCGGGGTCGTTCTGCGTGTAGAAGCCATCGCCTCCACCCACGCCGTACCAGTCCCAAAAGGCCACGCTTCCGCGCGCGGTCTGCGTGGGGCCGCCCCAACTGCCGTTGTCCTGAAGCCCGCCATAGACGTAATAGGGCTTCCTCATATCGAACGAGCACGCATAGAACTGGCCGATCGCCATGTAGTTTAGGTGCTCCCAGGTGGCGCCGCCGTCGCGCGTCTGCCCCACGCCGCCGTCCTCGCCGATCAGGATGTGGTTGCTGTCGTTCGGGTTGATCCACATGGCGTGATGGTCCACGTGGACGGAAGTGGGGAAGTTCCGCATCGTTTTGCCCTTGTCGTCGCTGACAAAGATCTGGACATCGGGTGTATAGATGCGATTCTCGTTGTTTGGGTCATACCTTGGGATCGTGAAATAGAAGTAGCGGTAGCTACGCGAACTCATCTTGGTCCACGACTCGCCTCGATCCTCGCTGTAAAAGACGCCGCCCGTTGGGGTGGGGGCAAGCGTCGGGTCAGCGTTCGGAGTCGACGCCTCGATCTGCATGATCATCTTCCGGGGGTCGTTCCGATGGATGTCGATGCCGATGCGGCCATAGGTTCCTTCGGGCATACCCTTGGAGATCTTGCGCCAGGTCTTGCCTGCGTCGGACGATTTGTAGAGCGCGCTGCCCGGCCCGCCGGAAATGTAGTTCCACGGGAGGCGAATGCGCTGGTAAGCCGCTGCGAAAAGGACCCTGTTGTTGGAAGGGTCCATCACCATATCGACCACGCCCGTCTTCTCGTCGATCTTTAGGACGTGCTGCCAAGTCTTGCCCCCGTCGGTGGTTTTGAAGACGCCGCGCTCCTCGTTGGTGCCCCAGAGCTTTCCAAGCGCCGCCACATAGACTGTGTCGTTATCCTTGGGGTCAACGATCACCTGAGAGATGTGGCGCGTGGCCTTAAGACCCATGTCCTGCCAGGTTTTGCCTCCATCAGTGGACTTGTAGGCTCCATCGCCCCAGGACACCGAGTTCCGGCTGTTCTGCTCGCCAGTGCCGATCCAAACCAGGTTCGGGTCTTTCTGGCTCACGTCCACCGCACCGAGCGAAATCGAGGTGCCTCGATCCCACACCGCTTGCATGGTCATGCCGCCATTGGTGGTCTTCCATAGACCGCCCGCTGCCGTGGCCACATAGAAGATCCGCGGCTCTTTTTCAAAGACCGCGATGTCGGCGATGCGCCCACCCATGCGCGTTGGACCCAGGCTTCGAGCCTTTAGCTCGCCCAGGACGTTGTCGAGGTTTTGGCCGAGAGCGGCCGTGGCGGCTAGCGCCGCAAGTACAAAAGACAGGGTTCCCTTAGTCAACCAAATGCTCCTATAGAGTTTGCTCGCGACGGCCTTTCGCCGCGTGTAATGGGGCCAATTCGCCACCGCCCCTCAAATCCCTTCTGCAAGGGGACTTTAGGCCTCATAATCTGGCCATCCCATGCGCCTGTTCTTCGCGATCGACGTCCCCGAAGAGGCCGACGAAGCGCTTTTCGAGGCGCAGCGCGGGCTCCGAGAGTTGCTCGCATGCGCAAAGGTCTCTTGGGCGCCTCAAGAGAAGTGGCACGCAACAATAGCCTTCCTTGGAGAGGTGCCCGAGACCGACCTGCCACAGATCATCGACGCTGGGCGCCGGGCAGCGAGCAGGGCTGAGGAGTTTGAAGTTTCGCTATCCGGCCTTGGCGTGTTTGGCACAAGCGCAAGATACGGCGCTGCGGTTTGGGCAGGTCTGAAGGCGAGTGGCCCGGCGTTTGAGCTGCTTGCCAAAGACCTGCGCCATTCGCTTCGTGAACATTGTCGGGAGCGCGAAGGCGCGGCTTTCGTGCCACACGTGACCTTGGCCAGGGTACGACAGGCCTCCCCTCAACAGCTCAAAACGCTCAGGACCTTCGTCAGGTCCTACACAATTCGGCCATCCGTTCCCTGGCAGTGCGCGCGCATCATCCTCTACGAGAGCACACCCCATACTCCAAATGCCCCGTACAGACGCATTCTGGACTTTTCTTTATAGAATGAATTTCGCCAGAATGGGGCCTAAACGGCGACTCAGAGCCCCCTGATTTGCCAAAACTGACAGCCGAGCCCTGGGCACTCAGATTCAAACGAAGCCCAATGCGGGGGGATTTGCCAAATCTGACCATGCTTGCCCTCCACGTAGCTTTTCGCCAAACCACTAGGTGCAAAATAGGTCACGCATTCGATCTACTCTAGGAGTGAAGTGAGCCTAACCTGGCCATTTCTGACGAGGGTGTAAAGAATAACTAAGGGTCGACCAGAGACACTACGGGACAACGGGTAGATCGAAGACGGAGGAAACGATGCGTTCGGGCACACTGGCCACAATTGCAGTCTTAGCGCTCTGGCTATTGGTGGGAGCAGCCAGCCAAGGCAACCAAAAGCCGGTTCCATTCCCCACACAACTCTTTGCCGAAGCCAAGGACGAGGACTTCGGCGGTGAGGAAGCTTGCGGAGCCTGCCATCCGGATCGGATGGATAGCTACAAGCGATCGCCCCACAGCGAGTTTGTCCACAACGCCAAGCTTGGTCCGTCGAAGCAGGGCTGCGAAGCGTGCCACGGCCCGCTCAACATCCACCAGCGCGAGAACGACCCCAAGGTCATCAGCTACGGAAAGCTCAACTTTGCCGACGTCAACGCGGCCTGTCTGCGGTGCCATCAGTCGACGATGCGTCCCGAGCACTACGCCAAGACGGAGCATGCGCGGGCCAAGGTTTCCTGTACGTCTTGCCACCAAATCCACGTGGAAGCCCCGGGAACCAATTCTGAGAAGTCCGGCAAGCTGGGCGCCGCCGGCACGGTTCGAGTGTCAGCTTTTGCCGCCGAGCGCGCCGTCAAGAAGCTCCTGAAGGCGCCGGAAACCGAGCTCTGTGGCCAATGCCATCGGGCAGAGTCGGCTCAGTTCCGCCAGAACTCCCACCACCCTGTACCCGAAGGAGTGCTCGTTTGCAGCGACTGCCACGAGCCGCATCCTGCGAAGAGCGCAGCGCGCAAGTCCGCTGCCCTGACCCAGAAGTGCATGGGCTGCCATGCGGAGCAAGCCGGACCCTTCGTGTATACGCATGACCCAGTTCAGGGCCTGACCGGCGACGCCTGTATGGAGTGCCACAAGCCGCATGGCTCTAACAACCCAAGGATTCTGAAGAGCTTCAGCCGCGGTCTTTGCATGCAGTGCCACACCGACAAGTCCCAGCACAACCCCGGATCCACTTGCTGGACCGCCGGATGCCATTCGGCCATGCATGGTTCGAACACGGACCGGCTGTTCTTGACCCCGTAACCCCGACCGATCAAAGAGAGACCACCAGGAGGAAATGAACGTGAAACGCTTGCGAGCTGCCGCCATGAGCCTCGTTCTCGCGGCTGCCTTCACCAGCGCACAGGATGCGCAGGATAAGAAAGAGGGTCAGGACGCGGAAGCGACAAAAACCCCGAAGTACTTCGCCACGCTTGGTCTTTACGACTGGGGGTTGAGCGGGAATCCGCACAAGCTGCGGCAGTATGCCACGCCCGCCACGGGTTTGGTGCTGAAGGACTTCTACACCCAATTCGGTGTGCCGAGGGGCCAAGCTTGGCTTCACGCGGCGGGGCCTGGCCAAGAGGACTACGCCTACGAAGGAAGGATGATCTTTAGCAACGGGAAGCTGTCGCTCGACGCTTATCGGATGAGGAACAAGTTCTTCGACAACACGCCGACGTTCATCCCGCACAGCCAACGGGACGTGGAAGAAGTCAACGGCAGGCTCGCCGTCACGGACAATATCGCGGTGAGCGGAACCTACCGCCGGGAGGAGCGCTCGCAGTCCTTTGAGGCGCCGCGCGACCCGCGCAACGATCGCAACTACCTTTGGAATGCCAACATTGACGCCAACCTGAAGGGCGGCTCGGCCAGCGTCGGTGTGACGGAGCGCCGCTATTACGACCGGCTCAACGTCTACCCAGACTCCAAAACCAAACAGGTGCGGTTCTCCTTCGACCATAACATCGGCCCAAAGCTGAACGTTGACGGCACGATCGCCCAGACCAAGATCGAGCAGGGCACGGCGCCCGAGGCGCAGATCGACAATTGGGGCTTGGGGGGCCAATTCACCCTCAGCGATGACACCGAGATTGGCTTCCGAACGACGCGAGAGAAGTCCGATATTCCGCAAGCCAACCGGGCCTGGGTGAGGGAGCGGTTCAGCACGACTGCGAACGTGTATCACAGCATTGGCGAGTGGCAGTTGCAGGCCGGCTATACGCGCCGTGAGCATGAGCGCGTTCGAGGTGACCTCTCTTTTGTCGATCTATCGAAGTGGGACATCTATGAGGGCAGGCTCACCGGCCACGTCAACGATTGGCTCAAGCTGAACTTGAAGGTCAAGCAGCAATCGCTCCGAAAGGGTGCGATCATGCTGACCGAGGACACGCGCGCGCTCTATTTCGACGACCGGACGACGATTCAGGCCAAGCTGGACGGAAGCAGGGGCCGCACCACCGGATACGGCGTGTACACGCAGACCTACCTCGAAAACGAGCCGCGGGACGTGAAGATTCGGAACCACGCCTACACGTTTGGCGGCACCTATCAGCTCACCGACACCATGGACGTGTTCGGGGAATACATGAACGAGAGATCGAACGTGAAGAGCGAAGTAGTCGATCCGTTCGAGCTCAAGCTGTTCTTCCCGCAGAGCACGACGTTCTCTTGCGGCCTGAACTGGGCCACCAGCCAGAACACGTTCCTCAGCATTGCCTTTACCGAATTTGCGACAGACAATGACAACCCTTTGAACCTGCAGGACGGCAACGTCCATGGCAGGACACTCAGCACTACACTACGGCACCGTGCGTCCTCGGGCAACGAGTTCTCCATCACGGTGGCGCCCTGGCGATACAACGACAAGATGTTCAGCCAATTGGGCTTCCGGACGACCTTGATCCAACTGAACGCAAGCATCCGCTTCTAGTGAGCGTAAACGCATGCGACACGAAACCAAAACGGAGCGAACAAAGAGGAAAACCATGAAAGCGAGATGGCTATTAGCGACGGCGGCGTTGGCGCCTTTTGCCGTTGCCGTCCTGGCGCTGCAGAGTTGTGGCGGCGAAGGTGGGCCCATTGGCGGCGGAGGAGGCGGAGGGACCGGTGACACTGCGCTCGTGGCGCAGTTCAAGGGCCTCTTCACCGATTCTCAAAAGGCAGGGGCGACTTATGTCGGCTCTGAATCCTGTGGAGCCACCGGTTGCCACGGGACCCGTGACAATGAGGACATCTATTCGACTTGGCACGAAACCAAGCACTTTGGCAAGAACGTAGGTTGCGAGAGCTGCCACGGTCCTGGCAGCGCGCACGTTGCCAGCCAGAGCGACGCAGATATTTTGACCTTTCCGAAGATCACGAATGCTGTGGTTTGCGGCCAATGCCACGGGCCGATCTATAACGACTATCTTCGGTCTGGCCACCGCCAGATCGTTGAGTCGCCTGTGCATGAAGCCGCAACGAACCCAAATACCTATGGGAAGAGCTCGCGATGCATTTCCTGTCACAGCGGTCTATTCAGGACTGAAATCAACGAAAAGGGCGTCGACGTCGCGACGATGGACAACGCCAGGATCACTGAAATTGCGGAAGAGACCCTCAACGACGTGCCCAACATCGCCAACTGCGCGACGTGCCACAACCCGCATGCCCAGACCGGCAACGTGAGCAAGGGTGGAAAGGAGGTCCAGTTACGGCATCTCGTCCACAACGAGAGCGTGACGGACATCAACGGCGCTCAGACCACCGTGCCGACGCCGGCAACCTTCACGAACTTCAACCACATCTGCGGCCAATGCCACAACGGCCGAGCCGCGGATGGCCGTGACCCCAAGCTGACGAGCAGCACGAGCCGCCCCAACATGCACGACTCCAACCAGTTCAACATGCTGATGGGCGTCGGTGGCGCTGAAGGGGCAGGTCCCCCGATTCGCAACATGGCGCATGCACAAGCCCCTGGCCAATGCTCCGCCTGCCACATGCCGGGTTCCAGGCACACCTTCACGGTGAGCTACGATAAGGGTTGTGCGCCTTGCCATAGCGCCGAAGACGCGGCAGTTCGAAAGAGCGCCATCGCCAATGAGATCACTGGCGGACTGTATTCCCTGCGGCAGAGAATGGCGGACTGGTCGGCATCGTTCTACAACGCCAGCAAGCCTGGTTACGAGAACGTGCCTGCAGCCCTGCGGCCCTATCTGTGGGAGTACTCCACCATGATCAATGCTGCGGCCACGGAACTTGGTATCACGACGACCAACGTTCCAACCAACCACCAGTCGGTGTTGCCGATCCAGATCAAGCGAGCGCGACACAACTACTACTTCATCGTCCGAGACTCCTCCATCTGCCCGCACAACCCGCCGTATGCACGGCACCTGTTGAACGTAGGCAACGACAACATGGATGAACTAACGGGCGGCAGCGCCTACGGAGCCAGCACTTCCAAGAGCAAGTTGCCGAGCTTCGCGGCGATGCAGCGGGTCCTCCAAGCCGACAAGGCACGAGCAGCCCGTGCGGAAATGAACAACCCGCACGACGACTAAAGCCAGAAGCCCGCTCCCTCAACAGGGGGCGGGCTCTCTGAGCCGCCTCTTTGAACATCTGCTCCCGGACCTGAACCGGTATCCTGACTTCCACGAGAGGTCAGGGTGCCGGTTCGCCTTTTGTGTGATGGTTCAGTAACGCTGGCGAATGGGGTTGGTTTAGGGACTCAACGGCGCGCATCCAGCCCAAAGCCGACGAGGTCGCGGAGTTCTCGGGATGGGGGTCGGATTTGCCCCTCCAAGGAAAGCAAGAGAACGACAACGAGTGAATGTCTGGCGCAGCTCTAATCGTCTCCATGAGGGAGTGGACGTTGTTGCTTCGAGGTGGAAGCAGACCTTGCCGGTTGAGACGGCAAAGCAGGAATCTGATTTCTCAACGTCGTCTCTGGCTCGAAGGAGCTGGCCAGCACTTGAAAGCCGAGGACTGGGCCGCATCTCAAGTGTCGGTCAACGAGGTCCAACGGCCCAACGTGATGGAACGTCGAGCGGGGTCCTGGAACCTGGCGCAAGGGAATGCGCAAGTCCAGAAGGATTGCCTCGTTGACCTTTGAGATGGCTTCTATCGCTGCAATCGCTGACAAAGGTCTCAGTCGTGGGCAGGTTGGCCTTTCTTGCTAAAGAGGATTTCCACAGCGACTTTGACCATGAGGGTGAAGATCAGGAACCCGATGCCGAACACGCCGATCGCAACACGCACTTCCGAGGCGCTGGGCACGTAGTGGTAAATCTGCCCCAATGGATCGGGCGTGTAGCCAGGGATGATCAAAGCGATGCCCTTCTCGATATAGACCGACAAGTAGATGAGCACACACCCTACGTTCATCGTGATCGGGTTCATGCGAGTCTTGGGCACAATGAAGAGAACAAAGGACGAGATCGCAAAGAGTAGAGACATCCAAGCATACGGAGCGATCGGGGAGCTTTCTCCATGGAGTCCGGTGAAAAGGTACTGGTAGTGTACCAAGTGATGCGTGTTCGAGTAGTACTCCTTGAACACTTCAGCACCAAAGAGGAAAAGGTTCAAAGCCATGGCGTATGCCATATACTCGGCTACCTTATGGATCGCCTCGTCCTTGATTTCAAAAGACGATATTTTTCTCAATATCTGGAAAAGAATCAGGAGAAGGGCCGGGCCAGAGCAAAATGCGGAAGCAATGAACCTCGGAGCCAGAATGGCGCTGTTCCAGTAGGGGCGGCTCGCCATGCCGTTGTAAAGGAACGCGGTCACCGTATGAATGCCAATGGCCATCGGGATCGACAAGATGACAAGGGGAACCACGATCTTTGGGTTGTATTTCTTGCCATGATAGGCGCAATAGACCAAATATGTGGCTACGCAGAAATTGATCAATAGGTAAGCGTTCAGAACCGTGGCATCCCAAGCCATGATCGACTGCGGCAAGTGCATGTGCCCAATGAATGGTATGAGATGCCAGAAGCGGTCTGGCCGACCCATGTCAACGCTAACGAAGAGTAGGCACATAATGATCGAGGCGACGGCTAGCAGCTCGCCGAAAATGACAACCTCTTTGATTGGTTTCCAGTTGTAGACATAGGCGGGAATAACCAGCAAGACCGCAGCAGCAGCAACGCCGACCAAGAACGTAAAGTTACCAATATAGAAACCCCACGAGACGGAGTCGCGCATATTGGTGGTGATGAGTCCGTACTGGAATTGATGGGCATAGGCGAAAACCGCCTGCAAGATGCAGACGCATAGCAGAGCAAGCCAGAGGTAATAGGTTCTGCTTCCACCCAAAAATGCCATCCGTGCGGTTCCTGAAACGAAGTTCCAGGGAGTTCTTAGGACTTTCATTGAATCATGGTTCCTTTTTGAAGCCACCACTTCGTCTCACGAGAGGCGGTGCACGAGCTGCAAGTGCTTATGCTGAGCCTCCAAAGTGGTGCTCAGCCCGATCGCAGACGTGTAAAGACGAATTACCTGGAGCATCCTTACAAACCGTAGTAGTAGAAGAATTTGGGTTGGGTGTTCAACTCCTCTTTCAGAATCAGAACACGCTTGTTCTCAATGATGTAGCGGACCTCGCTCTCCGGGTCAAGAAGATTGCCAAACTTGCGGGCACCCACCGGACAGGCTTCCACACACCTTGGATAGAGTCCCTTTCGAACTCTTCCAATGCACCAAGTGCACTTTTCAACCACGCCACGGGGTCGCGGCCTGTTGCCGAGGTAATCGGTCTCCGTATTTATCTGATCCTTCGGAATCGTTGGAGTTGTCCAGTTGAAACGTCGCGCACCGTAAGGGCAAGCTGTAATGCAGCATCGGCACCCAATGCACCAGTTGTAGTCGATGACGACGATGCCGTCGGGCTCCTTCCACGTTGCACCCACCGGACAGACTTTCACGCAAGGAGGATTCTCACAGTGCTGACAAGCGACCGGCATATAGAACTTGCCTGGGGCGGGGACTTCCTCGTGGTCGTAAAACGCATCTGCTTTGGCAAGATCAACACCTCCCTCTTTGTCCATTTCCAAGACCGTGATCCAATGCGTCTGTGGGTCACGAGATTGGTTGTTTTCGTCTACGCATGCGTAGACACACTTCCGGCAACCTATGCACCTGGAAAGGTCGAGCGCATATCCGTACAGCACACCCTCCAAAGGCGGTGTGGAGGTAACGTTAATGTGCTTGCCGTAATCTTCCCAGTACTGCTTTTCCATCCGGGCGAGTGTCGTCTTCAGTTCTTCCGGCGAAAGGTCCTTAAAGTACTTCTGAACGAAATCGTCACGTATTCGCTTATCCGCCAGACAGCCCGTCAGGGAAGCCGTTGCAGCCAGCGAAAAAAAGGTCTGGACGATTATCTCGCGGCGACTTGGCCCGTTACGATCCATCTTCGGGGGCGGTTTTGAAGCGACTTGAAGTTTGCTCATCGTGTGACCTTCCAGAATCACCGGATCTCCTCTTGTGGCAGTGGAGGGGGCATAGGCTTGAGTGGCTTGAAGCGAGGGGAGTGGGGGTTGTGACAGCTTACGCAGAGCAAGTACTGCTTCTGTCCCGACCAGGATCCCGTCCGCTTTCCGTGTTCACCGGCTTTCCAAGCGCGAAGTGTCGGGCCATGGCATTGGCCACAGAGACGATAGGACTCAGTGAACGGAACAGGGCGGCCGTCAGCAAGGTGAAGCTGGTCGCGATTTTGGGCATCGTGGCAATCGAGACACCACCTGTTCTTTTCATCATGGTGCAGCTCGATGTCAGGATGGGCATCCACGGCATGTGGGGTTCGGTTGACGATCGCATCCTTCATATGGCAGTTTGAACACGGAAAGATGCCTTCAGAAAAAGGTGGAGGCGACACAGGAAGCAGATTTGCAGTTCCGCCATTGGGTCTGGTTGAAGCATTGTTGAAGTGGAGGGATCTCCCGGTTGTCTGGTCGCAACCGCTCAAGAGAATGGAGCCGATCCCTACCGCCATCCAGATAGATGGCTTGCCAAAGGTTGCTTTTAGTCTATTTCGCACGTGCGTGCTCCTCAATTCTGAAAGAGAAGAGCTGAATAGCCGCTCCCCACCTGATGCTCTACTTTGACGGGCTGGATTCAATGATCCTGATTCTCTGAATCCGTCATAGAGAATCCAGCCGAACCCAATGTTGAGCCTGCTACTTGCTCTTTTCGTCGCCGGGCAACGTGCCCTTCTTGAGTTCGTCGCCGTTCTTGACACCATCTTTGTCCGAGTCGAGCGCCTCGATCTTTTTAAGGATGCCAGCCGTCAGCTCCGAGCCTCCCGAGGCCTTAAGAGCCTTGTCAACATCCCTGCCGTAAGCGTTGACAGGGCCGCCCTTATTTGATGGATGACAAGCGGTGCACATGGCTTTTGAAAGCGCCGAGCCGGCCGGTGCTTTGTAGGCGCCAATGAAGGTCTTGAGAAACATCGGCTTTGGCATGGCGAAGCAGGCGATCGAGCCGAGGATGACGAGGATTGTTGTTCTTTTCATGGTTGTTCTCGATGAGGATGCGAAAGAGAATTCTTGTTGCCTTGATGACCTGCCTCCTTGATCCCTTCCGAGCCGGCAAGACCTTCTAGCGTGCGGCTTGCGAGGATATGGCAGACCGAGTCCCTCATCCCACTCCAAAGGTGGTGGAGCTGACAAGGAGATTCGGCGTTGCAGACTCGGTCGTGGTTCAAGAAACACCAAGGCTTCACAAATGGGCCCTCGTATGCTTCGATGATCTCCAGTAGGGTGATTTCAGAGGCGGACCGGGCCAAGCTGTATCCACGCACGGCGCCTCGATGAGGCCGGAGCAATCCGGAATTGACCAGTTGGCTGAAGATATTGCGGGCGAATTTACACGGGATCGAGGCGCCGGTTGCGATCTCTTCGGCTTGGATGGGGCGGCCCGGGGGCTGGCCGGCAATCCACATCATTGCCGACAAAGCGTACTCACATCCCCTCGTCAGTCGAAGAACCTGTGCCATTGGGTTGAGTCACTCAAGTGTCTCAATTGAATGACTGATGCCAGTTTAGGTGATGTCTATCCAGATGTCAAGGGTTTTGGGCAGAAAATATCAAAATAGGATCGACGCTAGGGAATCGGAACGGGCTTGGTGAGCATTCCGACAGTAGGGTAACGGATCGTTCCGGACACATGGTTGACACGTCCTCCCACGGCCAGAGCGAGCCGTGGGAGGACGGCCGTGCCCTGGAAGGAGTGTTCGGCAATCGACGAACGATCGTTTATTGTCGCTCGCCATTTGGAGGGTGAGGAGATGGGCCACTTGACCCGCTTCGAAACTGCTGGGTACAGCTTCTGGGGATACCTTGGATCGTCATCCGACGTCGTGAAAGGCTAATTCTGGCCGTGCGGATTATCCAGCCGTTCTTCCGGCATGGACAAAGGGGGAGTGGTAGCCCGGACGGGACTTGAACCCGCGACCTCCGCCTTGAAAGGGCGGCATCCTAACCACTAGACGACCGGGCCAGAAGCTCTGGATTGTGGCCTATTCAGGGCCTTCTCGGCAAGCGGGGCCTAATCGATCGACTCGACCCTGTAGCGCTGCGTGCCCGCCGGCGTTTCCACGTCGGCCTCGTCTCCCACTTCTTTGCCAAGGATCGCGGACCCCAGCGGGGACGTTATCGAGATGAGATTCTTGGCCGGGTCGGCTTCGTAAGACCCGACGAGGGTCACCTGAAGCTTGTCTCCCCATTCCATGTCCTCGAGAGTGACCACCGAACCCAAGTGCGCCACGTGCTCACTGGCCTCCGGCCGTTCGACGATCTTCGCGACGAGCAGCATTTTCTCCAGTTCCCCGATGCGCTGTTCGAGGCGGTCTTTGTTGAGCTTGGCTTCATGGTACGCGGCGTTCTCACGGAGGTCGCCGTGCGATTTGGCCTCGCGGATCGCCTCTGCGATCTCGCGTCGGGCTCGCGATTTCAGATCGTCGAGCTCTTCCTTCAGGCGATGATAACCCTCAGGGGTGAGCATTACGGGGTTCGACATGGGAAGGTGATTGTAGCACGGGAGGCCTTGCAATGCCCAGGCAAAGAGCTGGAGCAGAGCCTTGGGGCATGGCCGTCAGTCCCCGATCCCTCTACGCCTGTCCGTGGCGCCAGACTGCCAAGCCACTAAGAAATAGGCGCCGCCAATGCCCAGAACAGCCCCAGATATCCGAAGGGTCTCATCGGGCCAGAAAAAGTGGGCGGCCAAGAAGCAGGTCGCTGCAATCAGGACTGCGCGAGCGATAGGCAACGTCAGGGGTTTTTGTACTTCACGCCTGAAGCGCTCCCTGAACCCCTCGAAGGTGGGATCGGGAACGGGATTGGGATTCTCTCTGCAAAAGTCGCCGTGAGCCAGCCGGAGGTTCTCCTGTTGGAGTTCCTCGGTCAACCGAACCAGTTTGCCGTCGCGCCAGGTCAATGGCTGATCGTCCATGGCTTCACCGTTGCATGGGCGGCGGGGCACTGATCATGGGCAAGACCTACAAACCTGCAGGCTTCATCGAGCCGATGCTGATTTGGGCGGCAAGGTTCCCTGCGATCTTGCGAAAGGCATCGGCTTGCGGCCTATCGGGCCAGGCGATCAAAGAGGGCACTCCCTCATCCGAAGACGAACTGATCGACGGATCGAGCGGGATCGACCCCAAGAACGGCGTGTCCAGCCGATGGGCCAGGTCCTCGCCCGAGAGACCCGTGAAGATCGGCGTTTCTTCGCCGCACTTGGGGCAGATGAAGCCCGCCATGTTCTCGACGACGCCCAAGATCGGCGCTTCGAGCTTGCGGAAGAGCTGGACCGCCTTGCCCGCGATGTTCGCGGCCACGTGGTGAGGGGTTGCGACGATCACGACGCCCGTGAGGGGGGCTAGCTGGGCCAGCGACATTGGCGCGTCGCCGGTGCCAGGGGGAAGGTCCACCAACAGGTAGTCGAGCTCTCCCCAGTCCACATCCTCCAAAAGCTGCTTTACGGTTCCGGCGACCATCGGGCCGCGCCAGAGCACAGCTTGGCCCTCTTCGAGGAGGAACCCGAGCGACATCAGCTTGAGCCCGTACTTCTCGATCGGCATGATCTTGTTGTTTTGGGTCATCGGGCTCTCGTCGCAGCCGAGCATCAACGGGATGCTGGGACCATAGACGTCGGCATCGAGGAGACCCACCTTGGCGCCCTTTTCGGCGAGCGCAATGGCAAGGTTGACGGTGACCGTGCTCTTGCCGACACCTCCCTTGCCGCTGGCGATCGCGACGCAGTTCTTGACCCCGGGGATCAGGTCTTCCTTGCGGACCTCGTGCTTTCGAACCTGGGCGGTCATCTCGATTTCGACCGAGGCGACTCCAGGCAAGGCGCGGACCACGTCCTCAGCCTGCTCTTTGAGGAGGTCTTTGACCGGGCAAGCGGGGGTGGTCAGTTCGATTTTGAAGACGACGTTGCCACCGTCGACAGAAAGGTCCTTGACGAATCCCAGGGAGACGATGTCGCGATGCAGGTCGGGGTCCATCACGGCGCGCAGGGCGTTTAGGACGTCGTCGGTGGTAGGCATGGGCTTTGAGGGTACCCGGAGGCCCCCTCACCCGGTTCGGTGCCCTCACCGGCCTCTCCTACGAGGGGCGAGGCAGTTGCCCCCTCACCCGGTTTGTTGCCCATTCCGGCCTCTTCAACGAGGGGCGGGCCTCACGCTGATGGGGAGCTGAGACTCTATATGCCAAACTCCCTCAAGAGGCTCCAACCATGCTCACACTCCTCGCCACCCTCGCTCTTGCCCCAGAAGCCCTCGCCCAGCAAAGCGCGCCTCAGATGCTCCCGGTGGGCAAGTTGATCCAGCCCGCCGGCAGGCACGTCGGCGTGGGCAGCTACCCGGTCAACATGGCCGCCACTCCCGACGGCGAGAAGGTCGTGGTCACCGACATCGGCTTTCGACAGGCGCTGACCGTGCTCAGCAAGGACGGCAAGCTGCTGAGCCGGATCGAGGTGAACAAAGAGGTCGGCAATGACAAGGAAGGGCTCTACTACGGCCTCGCCTTCCGCCCGCCTGCGCCAAACGTCCGCATGTCGGGCCATGCGCTGTATGCCTCGCGCGGAGCGGAAGACAAGATCGCGCCCTATATCATCGACTCCAAGGGGACCATCCGAGCCGTCGAGGGCACGATTGCCAACCCTTCGGGCGACAAGGACCTCCCCAACCACCCCGCAGGAATCGCCTTTAGCTCGGATGGCTCGCGCCTCTATGTCGCCAACAACCAGACCGGACTGCCCACGAACTTCGTGGGCTCCGTCTCCGTGATCTCGATGGCCGATGGCGGAGAAGAGAAGCGCATCCTCACGCGCGGCTTTCCCTTTGCGCTGGCGGCCATCACCAAGGGCGCGGCCAAGGACAAGAAGGTTTATGTCGCCAGCGAGCGCGACGGGCTCGTGGAGTCGCTGGACGTCGAGAAGGCGGAGGTCAAGCGGCAGATCGTGACCGGCGCGCAGCCCGAAGGCCTCCTGCTCAACGAGAGCCAAAGCCGCCTCTACGTCGCAAACGCCGGCAGCGACACCGTCAGCGTGGTGGACACGAGCACCGACAAGGTGCTGGCGACCATCCTGCTTCGGCCCACCGAACTGCGCGGTCTCCCCGGCGTCGCGCCGACGGGCATGGCGCTCTCGCCGGACCAGAAGACGCTTTACGTCGCGATGGGCGACATGAACGCGGTGGGGGTGGTCGACCTCGACAAGAACGCGCTGGTCGGCATGATCCCGACAGGTTGGCTGCCCACGAGTTTGGTGGCCTACAAGGACCACCTCTTGGTGGCCTGCGCCAAGGGCGTGAGGGCCATGAATCCAAACGGCAAGCCCGTGGGGAAGTGGGGCCAATACATCCAGGACATCATCGAGGGCTCGGTCTCCAATATCCCGCTAGGCAACCCCAAGCAGCTTGAGCAATGGACCCGGACGGTGGTCAAGTGCAACCGCTTGCGCCCAGGGCTGGAATCGGCAAGTCACCCCACCTTCGCAAACCCGGGCATCCAGCACGTGATCTATGTGATCAAGGAGAACCGGACCTACGACAACGTGCTCGGAGACCTGAAGCAGGGCAACGGCGACCCCAGCATCTGCCTGTTCCCGCGCAAGGTGACCCCCAACCAGCACGCGCTCGCGGAGCGGTTCGTGCTGCTGGACAACTTCTACGTCTGTGCAGAGGTCAGCCAGGACGGATGGATGTGGTCCACCTGCGGGATGGTCAGCCCCTATGCCAGCCGCAATACGCCCTATAACTATAGCGGCCGCGGGAGGAACTACGACACCGAGGGATCGAACAACAACGTGCCGATCGACCTTCTGGGCATCGCAGACGTGGCCCGTCCCGCCAGCGGCTACATCTGGGACCACTGCGGCAAGTTCAACGTCACGTTCCGCAATTACGGGTTCTTCACGACCTTCCTGGACCCCAAGGACAAACGCTACGACGCCTTGAGCCCGGAAGGGGATAACTTCCCGACGAAGAAGGCGCTCCTGGGCTCGACGGACGTGGACTTCCGGCGCTATGACCTGAACTATGCCGACAGCGAGGCTTGGGTGAAGTACGACAGCCCGTTTCCGAAGCAGGTCAAGAGGATGGGCCGATACGACATGCCGAGCCGGTTCTCGGAGTGGTACCGCGAGTTCAAGGAGTTCGAAGCACAGGGCAGAATGCCGAGGTTCCAGATGATCCGCTTCCCGGTGGACCACACCGCCGGCACCAGCGCGGGCATGCCCACGCCTGAGGCAATGGTCGCGGACAACGACTACGCCGTTGGGCAGCTTGTGGAGGCCGTCTCGAAGAGCCAATTCTGGGAGTCGACGGTGGTCTGCATCCTGGAAGACGACGCCCAGGCCGGATACGACCACGTTGACGCGCACCGTTCGACGGCCTATCTGATCAGCCCGTACATCAAGAAGGCAACGGTAGACCACCGGTTCTACAACACCGACTCGATGCTGCGGACGATGGAACTGCTGCTCGGCATGCCGCCGATGTGCCAATACGACGCGGTCGCCGACCCGATTGACGTGTTCGGGAGAGACCTAACGAACTTAGAGCCGTTCGCAGCGATCCTGCCGGCGAAGGAGATCGTGACGGCGGTCAACAAGAAGACGGCCTATCGTCAGAAGGACAGCGCGAAGATCAGCCGCTGGGCGGAGGAGTCGGCGATCGACGAGGACCTCAACGACATCCTTTGGGGCGCGATCAAGGGAGCAAGAACGCCGAGGCCGAGGGTGGTGAGGTCGCTTGGGTACAGGGCAGGAAGGGAAGACTAGGCGGAGTGAGTAGAATCTCACTTTGAGAAGCGAAAGTGTCAAGTCTCGTCCATGAGATTGCCTACAGAAACAAACGTCGAATGGCGCTTGCGACAGCGAGTCTAATTGCTCTGCCGATTTTGTGCGCTTGGGTTTCCGGGAATGCCAGCTACATCTTGTATGGGTTGTTCCTGCCCGCCTTCTTCGTTATTTGGATGCGGCTTGTCGGCGGCAAGAGCCAGTTTGTACCGCTGGAGCCTGATACTGAGGCTGCTTTGGCCAGAGCCAGTGCAAGCGCTGGGGTCATGGGTGTCAAGTTCCACAAAATGGAATCCGGCGACAACTGCAACTATCCTCGACCGCTTGTTGTCGGGGCTTCTGTTTCCCTATCCCGTAGAGTCCTGCGGGAATGGTCCCATCCAGCTATTGTGTGGATGGTCCGAGCTGAGTCTCTCGCAGAAAAGCGGTTTGCGCGGTACGTCGAGCGTTGGATCTTGGCAAGTGCGGTCCTTGGGTTACTCCTGATGAGCTATCTTGAGAGGCTGCACGTGGAGCGCCTTTTCATAGCTGCTCCTGTCGCCCTGATTCTCGGTGTGGTCGCGCTTGCAAGCTATTTCAGCCAAAGGTTCCAATTAGCTTCAGACCTGGAGTGTTGCTCAACAGAACACGATTTTTCAGCCGCCAAAGAGGCGCTCTCTACCTCTTTCTTCGCTCAATCTGAATACACTTTCTCGAACCGCTGGCTCTATTCTAGGCGAGAGCTTTCGAAGCGAGCCAGGAATCTGGGGATCACGCTTGAGAAGGGTTTCAAAGTGGGTAATGTCCCTGGCCAAAGCGATAGCGATACAAAAGAGTAGACATTCGTTACCTCTCCGGTCCATACTGTTCCGAACAACCGGGCGGGGAGCCCGCGGGGTGATACCAATGCGAAAACTAGTGACGATTTTTACCGCCGTGGCCGTGTGCGCCTCGGCGATGGCGTTCGACGAGTCGGCCGACTTCGGCAAGTTCCTCAAGGGGTTCATGCCGAAGCTTGAGAAGGCGTTTGCGAAGATGGATGTCAAGTTCTTTGAGGACTGGACGACCGACGACTTCACCGAGACCATGATGGGCCGCACCTCGACCAAGAAAGAGTCGATGGCGAACATGCGGATGCAGCTCATGGCGACCAAATCCATGACCGCCAAATTCAAGGTGCTCTCCTCCAAAGCTGCCAAGGGCACAGGGATCTCGATGACCCATGGTGTGATCGCGATGTTCACCAAGCCGACCGAGCAGGACAAGGTCTCTCACAAGTGGGAGATGGAAGTCTGGGAGAAGCAGACCTGGGCTAAAGTGGGCAACGTTTGGAAGCTGAAGAGGCTGGAAGAAGCCAAGCCGCTGAAGATGAAGGTGGATGGCAAGGCCATTGACCCGAAGCAGGCGATGGGCGGCGGCGGGTAGTCCAGCGGCAAGCAAGACGAAATGGCCCCCACGGCGTCGCCGTGGGGGCCATTTCTGTGTGAATCGGCCGCTAGGCTAGCTCCAACGCCGCCTCCAGATCAGCCAAGACGTCGCGGACGTCCTCGATGCCGAGGCTCATTCGGATGCCACCAGGTGAGATTCCTGCCGCGAGCTGGGCATCGGGCGGGATCGTGCTGTGCGTCATCGAGGCCGGATGCTCGATTAGCGTTCGAATCTGCCCCAGCGACACAGCGAGCGTGATCGAGAGCGATGACGAGGCGATTTGGTTGATCACCTTGACCGCCTTGGCATACGACTCCGACGGTTCTCCCTCCATCTCGAAGTAGAGCATCGAGCCGGGCGCGAAGTTGCCGTCGATGTCGCGCATCTGCTGGCAGGCGAGCTCCCGCTGTGGGAAGCTGTCCAGCCCGGGATACAGGACCTTGGCGACCTTAGGGTGCAGGTCCAGGAACTCGGCGACGCGCATCGCGTTCTGCTGCTGGCGCTCAACCCGCAGCGAGAGCGTGGGGACTCCATAAGTGAGGATGGTCCACGCCACTTTCGGCGAAAGCGAACCGCCGAAGTCCTTGCGAAAGAGGAGCAGGTCAGTCTCTGCGGCCCGCGGGCCGATGACCGCGCCGCCCATGTCCGCGCCAAAGCCACCCAGGTTCTTCGTGAGCGAATGGACCACGAAGTCAACGCCCATCGTGAGCGGGCGCTGGCAGAAGGGAGTGGCAAACGTGTTGTCGACGATCGTTCGAATGCACTTACCGTCTTCGCGCTTCTTGTTCGCTTCTTGAACCAGATCGACCACCGCGCGAATGTCAATGAGGTCAAGGGTGGGGTTGCATGGCGATTCGAAATAAGCCACTCGAGTCTCGGGCCGGATCGCCTTCTTGACGGCCGATAGGTCGCGGAAATCCACCAGGGTGTGCGAGATGCCGAACCGCTCGAGCCAGTTCGTGATGAAGCTGTAGGTGCAGCCATAGAGCGTGTGGTGGGCCAGAACGTGATCGCCTGCCCTCACATGGATGCCGATGGCCGCGCTGATCGCGGCCATGCCCGTAGCGAAGGAGACGGCGGTTTCGCCCTTTTCAGCGAATGCAAGCGTTTCCTCGAGCAGACCCTGCCCCGGCTCATCCAGGCGGTCATAGATGTAGATCGGCCGAATGGTGTGGCGGTCGAGTTCGGGGTTGGCGAACTGCTGGAACGCTTGCGCGCCGCGCTCTGCCGACCTGAGCCGGAACGCGACCGAAGTCGTGATCGGGGGCAGAATGTGGTCCTCAAAATCCCACTTGGAGGACGTGAACTTGCCGTGGATGAGCACGGATCGGTCCCGGTAGGGCTGGTGATGATTGACGTTGGAAGGCGGCATGGGGCCGCCGTTTGGTTTGGGTTTCTCTGCCATGTTTTGGCCTCCTCACTTCGTCGTGATTCGAGGCCGGCGCAGCCCGAGCTCCGGGCCCGCTCTATGGGCCGATACGCTAATGATTATGGCAGGAAGCGTATGGGAGAGGAGGTCCGAGGTGCGTGGTGCGTGGCAAGTGGGACGTGAACCGATCAGCAAAAGAAAGGACCGGAGAGCAGGGCCCACGCAGATGAGCGCCCCAAAAGGAGAGAGGCGATCTTGAGCCCCTAGGCCTGCTCGGTATTCTGAATGCCGTATTTGCGCATAAAGCGCTCGACGCGGCCGGCCGTGTCGACCAGCTTCTTCTGGCCCGTGTAGAAGGGGTGCGTGAAGGCGCTGATTTCGCAGTTCACCACATAGTATGTGACGCCGTCGACCTCTCGGGTCTGGTTGGTCTTCATGGTGGAAGTGCCCTTCCATTCGTGGTCGCCGTCCACGAAGATGACCGGATGGAGAGTCGGATGGATGCTTGCCTTCATGCGAATACCCTGGCGCCGTTGGCGCGGACTCGTATTGTGGCATATCTGCCAAAGCGGAGGCAAGTTCGGCCAGTGCACGCCGACTTTGGCCGCTCTCGTACGTCTCTGAAGAGTGCGTGTGTGGTCCAATCCACACTCTTTGGGGTAGTTTAGACTGGATGGCAGCAGTGGCCGAAACGTTGCGATTTCAAGATGTGAAACAGGGCATGAGGGCTCGCGTGGTTTCTGCAACGTGCGAGAGCCCCGACTGCAGGCGGCTTCAGGAAATGGGCCTGACCCAAGGCGCTGAATTCACAGTGCTCAAGGTCGCGCCGCTGGGAGACCCCATCGAGATTCTGCTCCGCGGCTATCGGCTCTGCTTGCGTCGAAATGAGACGCATGGCGTCGTCGTCGAAGTGCTGGAGTTCTAGGTGGCGTTTTCGGTCCCCGGTCAAGACGGACTGTCGTGGGATGACGCTTTCATTGCCGTGGTCGGCAACCCCAATGCGGGGAAAACAACCCTCTTCAATGCGCTGACCGGCTCGCATCAAAGGGTCGCCAACTATGCCGGCGTGACGGTCGAACGCGTCTCCGGGAAGCTTCACATCGGAGGCCGAAACGTCGAGATCATCGATGTACCGGGGCTCTACTCTCTGGAACCCGTCTCCGAGGATGAGCGTGTGGCCGTGGACGTTATCGAGGGCCGCGCAGAGGGTGGACGCACCCCTTCGCTGCTGGTCTGTGTGATTGACGCCGGCAACCTGGAGCGTAACCTCTACTTCTTCAGCCAGCTCTGCGATCTACGAATTCCCGCCGTCGTTGCGCTGACCATGACGGACCTGGTCCGAAGGAACGGCTCAGACATCGACCTGCCGCGCCTGGCGAAGCTGCTCGGAGTGCAGGTAGTGCCCGTGGTGGCGCACCGCAAGCTCGGCCTCAAAGAGCTTCGGCAAGCGATTATGGACGGGCTTGAGGGGCAGAGGCCTCCGGAGCGGGACCTCGGCCCAACCAACGCCTTTGAGATGAAGGTGGCGGCCCTTTCCGAACGCCTCGCTCGGTCGGGCTTCGACGTACCTCGTGAGGAGGTGCGCGCCGCGCTGGAGGGCAAAGAGAGCGAGTTCGCGCAGAGCCTGAGCGAGGCTCCCGAACTCCTCGAAGCGTTCGAATCGGCCCGTGCGAGCCTGGAGGCGCTCGGTAAGGGCGATGCCGGCGCCGAGGTCGCGGACCGCTACCACTGGGCCGCTATGGTCCAGCGCGCCTGCGTCCACCAGACTGGAGCCCCAAAGGAGCAAGGTCTGACCGACAAACTCGACCTCGTGCTGACCCATAAGTTTCTTGGTTTGGCCCTTTTCGTCGGCGTTATGTATGTGGTGTTCCAGTCCATCTACACCTTCGCCCAGCCGCTGATGGAGGGGATCGGGTGGTGTTTCGATCGCCTGGGCGGGATGCTTTCGGCGCGGTTGGAGGGGGTCCCATGGCTTAAGTCGCTGGTGGTGGATGGGATTCTGATGGGCGTGGGCACGCTGCTGACCTTTCTGCCCCAAATCTGCATTCTCTTTTTGTTCATATCGATCCTGGAGGGAACGGGCTACCTCTCTCGAGCGGCGTTCATGATGGACCGGCTGCTCGGCTGGTGCGGGCTCAACGGACGGGCGTTCATCCCCTTGCTTTCGAGCTTTGCATGCGCGGTGCCCGGCATCATGGCGGCGCGAATTATGCCCGATAAACGGAGCCGTCTGGCGACCATCCTGGTGGCGCCGCTCATGAGCTGCAGCGCGCGGCTTCCGGTGTATCTGGTGCTCATCGGGGCGTTCATTCAGCCCGCTTATGGGTCCGCCGTCGCGGGAATCGCTCTGTTCGCGATGCACCTACTAGGTCTCTTTGTGGCGGTGCCAGTAGTCTGGGTGCTCAACCGAGGCCTCATCAAAGGCACGAAGCTGCCGTTCCTATTGGAGCTTCCGCCGTACCAGTGGCCCAAGTGGAGGGATGTCTGGATCGCCGTCTACTTCCGGGGCAAGGTGTTCGTGCAGACCGCGGGCACGATCATCGTCGTGATGTCGGTGATCATCTGGGCGCTGCTGTACTTCCCGCGCTCCGAAGAGGCGACCGCGCGATACAGGTCCGAGTTCGCGACCAGGAGGAACCAGACGGAAGTCTCCATGGACGCCTATGTCGAGGGCAGAATGCGCGAGAACTCCTACCTGGGGAGGTTTGGCAAGGCCATCGAACCCGCGTTTCTTCCTGCCGGATTCGATTGGCGGCTAACCACAGCCATCCTCTCCTCGTTCCCCGCACGCGAAACCATGGTCTCCGGAATGGGGATTCTCTTTGACGTCGGCGATGCGGCCGAGAACGAGGCGGGGCTGACCGAAGCCCTGAAGCGCGCCTCCTGGCCCGACGGAAGGCCGTTGGTGACGCCCTGGACGGCGGTTGGGCTCATGGTGTTCTTCGCGCTGTGCTGCCAGTGCATGTCGACGCTTGCGGCCATCCGCCGTGAGACCAACTCCTGGAAGTGGCCGGTGTTTGTCTTCACCTACATGACCGCCCTCGCGTACCTGGGCGCCGTGCTGGTGCACCAGTTGGAACTACGGTTCGGGTAGACGAAGGGCGGGAGTCGCCGCCACACCCAGAACCGGCAAGGCGCTCTTCTTGCTCGGATACGCCTTGGCAATGCGTCTACAAAGGCCCTTCCATGCCTCAAGCGCGCCCTTGACTTTGACCTTTCCGAGCACGCGGGTTCTGCCGCCCTGGATCGAGCAGGGCGTAACCTCGATGCTCCGCAAAGAAGCGCCCTCGAACGCCAGGGTAAAGACACCCGTCACGGCGGGCCGGGGAGACACGAGGTTTCCCAGCGAGTAGAGGATCGGCTTTCCCTTGTAGATCTCGGCACCCTGAAGCACGTGCGGGTGGTGGCCCACGACCAGGTCGGCGCCGGCATCGACGAAGGCCCGGCCCAGCGCCACCTGAAACGAATTGGGAAGGCTCTGGCGTTCAACCCCCCAGTGCAGCGCCACAATGAGCATCGAGCCGTCCGCCTTCTCTTGCTCCACGATCTCTTGGATCTTTGCGCGCGCCCTGTCGTTCACTGCGCCGATTCCCAGCCAGGCCACGCCTGGTTTGTCAAGGGTCGCGGGCGTGCAGTGGGCCGCTCCCTTGGCCGATTGAAACGCCAGAAGCGATAGAAACTTGATGCTTGGCGTGTTTCTTCGTTCCAAATGAGCCGATCTCCGAGCCTCCGCCAGGTTTGCTCCCGCGCCGGACCACACGATCCCTTTGGACTTCAGGAGGCCGGACATCTCCTTCAGCCCGGCGACCCCAAAGTCCATGGCATGGTTGTTGCCAAGACTGACGGCGTCGATCCCGCACCCGAAAAGGGACCCGATGTGCGCGGGGTCGGCCTTCAGGATGAACTGGGTCTTGGCCCGGAGCTCCGCGGGCGATTTGCGCCGCGTTGCCGTCTTCGCGGCGGTAATCGGAATCTCCAGGTTCACGATCGAGAGGTCCGCCTTTCGAAGGATCGGCGCCACTTCGGCCAAAGGTCGCGACTTCGGCGCGACCCCGTTCAGCATGACGTCGCCCCCAAGCGCCAAGGTCCATGTGCGTTCCTGCCCACCCTCGCCGCTGCTCAAAACGGCAAAGGCCAGCAAGGCGGCGGGCACGATCATCCCAAACCCGCCGGCAGGTAACTGGACCGTTCGCTCGCCATTTCACCGTAACGCATCGAAGCTTAGTTACGTATGGGACATAGGAAACGAATCGGCAATCTGTCAAAATGCTGCCAATCAGCCAGCCCAGCGCCGGCACCATCGGAGACTCTACTCATGAATCGCAAACCCCTTCTCGCAGCCCTGCCCGTCTTGTTCCTTTTCACGGTTGCTGCCATGCAGCAGGACGGCATTTTGCTCCGCCGCCAACTCAAAGAGGGCGAGCAGACCAACTACCGCATCGAAATCTCAGGCGACATGAAGGCTGACATCCCGACCATGGGCGAGCAGGACATGGGGATGAAGGGCGGCATGGACTATTCCATGAAGCTCGGTAAGGTGGACGGCAACAAGGCCGACGCCGAGATCCTCGTCTCCAACGTGAAGATGGAGGTCACAGGGCCGATGGCGGACATGGCGCCGCCCCAAGAGGCTCCCAAGGACCAGAAGTCGACGGGCAAGATCGATAACCTTGGCAGGGTCATCCTGAACAAGACCGCGGGCATGTCGCCGGAGCTTATGATGATGGCGGGCCCAGGCATGAACACGATGGGCCAGACGATCGAGTTTCCCGAAAAGGCCGTGAAGATCGGCGACACCTGGACGGTGACCGTGCCCAAGAGCCCGATGAGCGCCAAGGTGGACTCGCAGCTCACTGCAAAGCTGATCGGCGAGAGTGAGCTGGAAGGCGTCCCGGTTTATGAGATCACCCTGGAAGGCAAAACGCCCCTGGACATCGACTTCGCAGAGGTCCTAAAGGCCATGCCCGACAGCCCGATGGCTGGAATGCTGGGCGGCATGAGCATCTCTCTGAAGGGTAGCGTCGGCATCAAGTCCAAAGGCTTCTTCGAGAGGTCCACAGGCAAGGCGATCAAGCTTGAGACGACGCTTGACAACGACCAGACCATCAACATCGAGCAGATGGGCATGTCGGTGAAGACCGTCGGCAAGATCGTTATCAAGATGTCGCTTAAGAAGTAGGGGTTGCCTGAACGTCTTCCCAACTTTCGAGCTTCTTTCCGGCAAGATGAGCGCGGTGGGCTGCAGTCAGGAACCTCTCAAAGTCCCTGACCGACCCCTCGTCATGGAAGAGCTTCCCGCTGTTGGCGGCCACCTGGGCCGACCAGTCTTCGCGGAACGGCCGATCCGTCGCTGACCTTGCCGCAAGCGCTACAAACTCCTCGTCGGTATCAGCCGCCAACGGTTCCAGGCCCATCATCCTATAGAGTCCCGAGGTCATGCGTCCCCGCATCAGGCTTCCGTTCCAGGTCACTACCGGCACGCCAAGCGCGAAGCAAAGGTAAGTCGTAAACCCGCCCGTGAAGTGCTTCGTGTCGATCACGGTATCGGCCGCCTGCAGGGCGCCCTGGAACGCGCTGCGATCCAATCGCGGCGAGAAGCGAACCCTTTCGGCAAGTGTGCCGAGGCTCCGACGGAATCGATTCCGAAGGAGGTCCCCCCACTCGGGGTGCAAGCCCTCGAAGAACAGCAAGTGGGCCTTGGGGTCAGCCTCCAAGATGCCCTTGAGCGCGATGTCGAACTCAGGATGGACCTTGGGAAGCGACTGTGCGCAGAGGTATAGGTGGGATTCCTCCGGAACCCCCAAGTCGCGCTTGGAGACCGAACTGGGTGACAGCGTCGGCGGGTCGATGTAGGTGTACAGCCTCGGAAGCTGGATAAGGGTCTCGGAGTAGTGCTCTTCGGCTCCTTCGGGCTCGAAGGCCGAGGTGGACAGGAAGTAGTCGACATTGGGCACTCCGCTCGTGTCTGGGAATCCCCAAAGCAGAACCTGCACCGGCGCAAGGCGGCTGTAGCTGAGGAAGCTGGTGAGCGGCTCTGCCCCGAAATCCGTGAAAAGCAGCAGGTCGAGCTCTGCCTCGGCGATCGCCTCTCTGGAATGGGCCAAATGCCCTTCGAGCAGCACGACACGGTCTGCAACCCCTTCCAGGGCCTCCTGGACGGGGTCTGAAGGCCGCCCCACGCGAAAGAGAATCACGTCGAACCGGCTGCGGTCGAGCTTTCGAAACAACCCAGACATCACGTGGGCGATCGTGTGGTCCCACATGAAGGCGCTGCAGACCCCCACACGGATCTTCTGTTCGGAGCGAGGTTTGCGTTGCTGAAGGCTCTCCGCCTCCCAGGCCAGCTCGGGGCAAACGGCCAGATAGGCCCTGGAAATGGCCTCTTGAAGCTGCCTGCTGGGTACCCCCTGATAGGTGGGCAGGGAGTGCATCGCGCCGACCTCGGCAAAAGGGTCTCTGAGCTTGGCCCCGGAGCGCCTAAGCGCCTCATAGTCCGAGAACATCCGGGACCGCACGTGCTCGATCTGCTCCTGCGATTCGAGGATGACCGGCGCCACCCGCGCGTTCAGAAACCTGAGTCCCGGGTGTTGCGAACCCCCAAGCCGCGCCGCGGTTTCACACTGTTTCTTCGCCTGCTCATAGAGCCCCTTTTCAGCCCAGATTCCGGCGAGATTGGCGTAGGTGATGGGCAGATCGGGGCGCAAGGACTGGACTCGCTGGTAGATGCGCACGGCCTCGTCGAACCGTTTTAGGCCCACAAGCGCCTGCGCCTTCTTGAAAAGAATCTCGGGGTCGTTTGGCCTGATCCTGTCGAGCTTCTCGAATAGGAGCAACGCCTGGTCCATTTCTCCAATACCGGCATAGGCGCCGGCAACACGGCTCAGCGCGCCGAAGTCCGAGCCCGCCATTTCGGCCCCCTGCTCAAGGAGCTCGAGACACTCGGCCGTCTTTCCCAACGCGGCTTTGGTGCGGGCAAGCCCGATAACGGCGGGGAAGTGGAGGGAGTTGAGTTCCAGCATCTCCCCGAACACCTGCTCGGCCACTTCGAACTGCCTGAGCGCCGTGTGGCAGATTCCGATGAGCTCTCGGGCGTCCATGTCGTAGGGTTCGCTCTCCAGCCTGGCCATGCTTTGGCGAATGGCCTCTTCGTGCCGCCCAGCCTGAAAAGCCTGGATCGCCGCGGCAAGAGGGTGGCCGCTGGGAGGAGGGGGAGGCCCGGCGCTTTGCCTGGCGACCTGCTGCTTGATCCACTTCTTCTGGAGGTTGCCCATCGAGAATTCAGTATAGAGCAGGTCGTCTCGGAGGGTGAAGGCGGTGAGGGAGTTGGTGCCGAGGGGTGGAAGGGTGATGAGGAAGGTGAGGCCGCTACAGAGTGCGGCGGCCTCGCGCAGCCTTGACCGAGATGCCGGCAGATCACACAGAGTCTTTGTAGCCGCCGGTCCGGTGCCGGCGCTCTGCCGGACGATCACACAGAGTTCGCAAACCTACTCCGAGGCTGCAGTCAAGGCGAGCCAGGCAGGGCGATCATAAGTCCTCCAATCAACACAAAGCGGACCTCAGCCACTGGCTGAGGTCCGCCCAAAATGATCTCAAAGCAGGAGCGACTACTTCGCGGCGGCTTTGTTGGCTGCCTTGGCGGCGCGGGACTTGCGGCGGGCGGCCTGGTTCTTGTGAATGATGCCGTGCTCGGCGGCTTTGTCCAGCGCGCTGGAGGCCTTTGAGAGGGCCGTGCCGGTCTTCGTGGTGTCGCCCGCAGCGGCAGCCTGTCGCACGCGCTTGACGAACGTCTTCAGGGCGGTTTTGACGCTTTGGTTGCGCTCGCGGCGCTTCTCGGTCCTTCGCAGGTCCTTCTTCGATGATCGCTTGTTTGCCATGGTAGGTTAGAGGGAGGGATTGTACCCCGCAGAAGCGGCGTTACTTTTTGATGAACTTCTTCTTGGTCTTGTCGAAGCCGAGTTCGATCTTCTTGTTGTCAAAGTGCCAGACCGGTGATCCGGATCGCTGGTAGAAGCACTGATAGCAGGAAAGAAGCGAGGCGACGAGCCTGCGCGTGCTGCGGCGCACCACGTTGGTTTCCGCCAGCAGGGTCAGGAAGTCCGCGCCCTTCGGCCAGTGATGCATCACCTCGACAAGGATGTCGAGAGTGCTCATGTTTTCGCTTCGCGACTGAATCTCCCTCAGGAGCTCCATGCGCTGCGAGCTGATGTAGAGCAGAGGGTCGGTCTGGTCTTCCCAGGCGAACTCAAAAACGTTCGGTTTCTCGGTTTTCGCGAGCGTAAAGACCGCGCCGCTCTCCACGGGTTGCTCGAACCACCAGTCGATGAGGTTATAGAGCAGCCGGGCCTCGGTGTTCGCCCAAACCTGGAGCTCCTTGCCGTTCGGATCCATGAAGATGAGCTCTTGCACCGAAGGCTGCTCGTCCAGAAAGCCCGTCGGAATCTGGCAGAGCGGAAAGGTGCCAAGCTCGCGGTGGATCGACTTCAGCACGAGCCGGATCTTCTCGGGAATCTGCTTGGGCCGAGGCATCGCGTCCTCGTCCAAAACGTCGGTCGCCAGAGGGTGAGAAAGGAGCTTCCGCAGCGAGCTGGAGAGGCCGTCGTCGTTGACCTCGACGTCGATTGGGTCGCCCTCCGGATCCAGGAATGGCGAAGGCGCGTATTGGAACAATTCCGGAACGGAGTAAACGAACTCGGGCGCCGACTCCGGCTTGCGGAATCGGTCCGCGCCAACCCACCACACGGCCTTTTCGGCTTGCAGCGCGCCGACCAGGTTGGCAAGGTCGTCGGGATAGGTCTTGTTGCCGACCGTAATCTCGTAAAACTCCTCGAGCAGCGAAGTTGCCGTAACGGTGGTTTCGCCGGCGATGATCCGCTTGATCGCCTTGTCAAGATCGGCCTGTTTGATGTCGATCGGAGCGGCATCCTCGACGTCCAGCGTCGGAGCGAGTTTGTCAGCCAGCCGCACGGCGGTGCTGATCCATTTCTTGGTTTCCGCTTCGGGATACACGACGCCATCGGCCCCATACACGTAGCCGGGCACGCTGATCAGCTTGGCAAAGAACTCTCGGCCGTCAAAGACGAGAGTACCGGCAGGATTCTCGGGCTTGAGGGCTTGCCACGCGACGGCTGCGAGGGTTTTCGCTGAAATGGGGGCGGCGGCGGCGAGCGCCTTCGAAATCGCGTCGGAAGCGCGCCAGTCGATTCCTGCGAGCTTGGAAGCCGCGGCCTCCACATCCTCGCTGTTCACACCATAGAGCTCAAAGGCTCGGTCGGAGCTCTCGTCGTAGCCAAGGAATGCCCAGGCCGAAAGCGCGACCATGCCGTCTGGGGTCACGACGAACTCTTTCGCGCTGTCAAGGATCCTACGCAGACGCGGGCCGACCGCTTCCACGGGCTCCTGCCGGATTCGCGCGACCTCAGTCACGACGGCGTCGATCGACATCGGGCCGCCAAAGAGGTCCACAATCAGCCGTACGGCCTCGGCATAGGGTCGGCCCACCCCAGCCACGCGGGAGTTGGGGATCCACTTACGCTCAAAATAGGCAAATCGATCCGGGTTGGAAGCAAGAAGCGCTCGCACCGCCCCAAGGCCAAGGCCGGCTTTTGAGAGCCGCTCGGCGAGATCGCCAAGCTTGATCGCCGACTCCATTTCGGTCAGTTGTTCCAGGATCAGGCGGTCGGCGTAGGATCTCGCGGATTGCTCTTCGGGCTTAATGGAAATCGTCTTGGCCAAGTCAGAACCTCAGTTTGCTGAACGGAGCCCGGTCCATCGGCCGTCTGCCTGGTTCAGGCAGGCGCGTGGGCGGGGCTTGTCAAGCAAAGAGAAATTATGGCAGGTAAGTGGGGCCTGAGGCAATAGCCTGGGCTAGGGATGATCGAGGGTGAGGGAATACCTTCGTGAAGAGACGTCCACGATAGTCCAAGAGCCACAGTGTCAACCCAGGGCAACTTCTGGCAGGCATCTTCGATCAGCAGCAAAAACTCCCTGTCTCACTAGCAATGGGCGCAGAAACACTCTGGAACCGATGTATCATCTTCCAGGATGCGACGCGCTTTCACGTTGATCGAGCTTCTGGTCGTCATCGCGATCATCGCGATTCTCGCGGCGCTGCTCTTTCCCGTGTTCGCCCGAGCCAAAGCAGCCGCGAAAAAGACCGCGTGCATCAGCAACTTGAGGCAGATCGGCCAGGCGTTCGCTCTCTACATGGGCGACTATGACGACTACTTCCCCCGAGGCATCGACCCCGTGGACAAGTTCCGGCCGGAAATCTGGGATTCGCACTCCGAGTGGCGCGACCAGCTTCCGTTCATGCCCTTGCTTTCCGACGTCATGCAGCCCTACATCAAGAGCCACGAGCTGTTCCACTGCCCCTCAGATTCCGGGACGCAATGTGTCGACAATAACTGGCCCCTTCAGCTACCCTCGTCGCCAAGCCTGTTCCAGGTGTATGGCTCCAGCTACTTCTATCGCACGGAGATCGCTTTTCGGCAGGCCTCGCAAACCTCGCTGCAGGAACTGGCGCGAACGAACGTGCTCTTCGACGCCGCCGGGAACTGGCACCCCAACGCTTCGCGCCTGGAGCCCGACGACGACTGGAATACGGTCTGGAGCAAGCTCAGGGACTACCGCTATAACGTCATGTACGGCGACTTCCACGTGAAGCATGTGACCTACGACCAGCTTCAGGGCAACTGGTACCAAGACCTGTGACCTTGAGGCCGTTTGGGATTGTCCTCAACGGGACGCTGGAACTTGGCTTGGAAGTCGAGCTTTACGCCCGGGTGGTCGCGGAGATTCGCCCGCACCGTGGCGTTCCCGATCCCTACATCCTGTCGCCGGCGTTCGTGAACGCGCACTCGCACCTGGAATACCGGGGCCTCCAAGGCGCCATGCAGGAAACGCAATGGTGGCCCTGGGTTCGGGAAATCACAGATCGAAAGCGGGAGCAAAAGCTACAGGACGTCCGCCGCGATGCGCTCCTGGCCGCCCAGGAGAACGTGCGCACGGGGGTCGGACTCATCGGCGAGCACACCGACCGTCCCGTCAGTGCCGAAGCCCTGGAAGCCGCAAAGCTGCCCGGCGTGCTGTTCCAGGAGGTGATCACCTTCTTCGAAGCCGAGGCTCCTGCGGAGAAGCTCAGATCGGTGGCCGCGCGCGCAGAAGAGCAGCGACGGGCAGGATGCGCACCGGTGTTCTTGAACCCACACGCGGTCTACACCGTGGACCAAGACACCCTATCGAGCTTTGGTGCATCCTCCGATCCGATCAGCCTCCACTTGGCGGAGTCGCCCGAAGAATCGCGGTTCACAAGGGAGGGCGCGGGCCCGATTGCGGAGATGTACCGACGCTTTGGCGTACCGTACAAGCCTACGGGCAAGTCGGTTTACGAAACGGCCCGCGACTTGGGCTTGGTGAGACCTGGGGCGCAACTGGTCCATTGCTGCGACCTCTCGCCGAGAGAAATCGAGGACCTGGCGCAACATGGCGCGAAGGTCGCGCATTGTCCCCGCTCAAACCAGGCTCTCGGGTGCCCCGCGGCCAAGGTCCGCGAGATGCTGGATGCAGGAGTCATGGTCGGGCTGGGGATGGATTCGCCGGCGTCGGGCGGCCCGATCGACATGTTCGAGGAGATGCGCGCCGCGCTTGCGGTCTCGGCGTCCCGCGGGGCGGGGTTGAGCCCCGAGGAGGTCTGGCGTATGGCGACCTCGATGGGGGCTGCGTCGCTAGGAAGGGTGGGGTGGGAGATTCAAGCTGGGGCCAACATCCCGCTCATCAAGGTCCATTTGGACGATGCCAGCGCCACGGAAGACGTGATTCTCCGGGGCTCTCCAACCAAGGTGGAGCGCGTATGAGCAAGGAGCCATCACCGATCCTCCTGAACCTCTGGGACCTCGTCTCGCGCATTCCGCCGGGACGGTGCGTAGCGTACGGTGTGCTTGGCCAGGCGCTGGATCGGCCGGTATCCGGGAAGCTGGTGGGGATGTGGATGGCCCAGTGCCCCGAGGGTCTACCTTGGTGGCGCGTCGTGGCGAAGGACGGCCGCCTGCCCATCCATCGTCGCGACCCTCGGTTCGCCAAACTGCAGCGGGAGAAGCTGGACCAGGAGGGCGTCCCGTTCGTGGAGGACCGCGTCGATATGCTTCAATCGGAGTGGATTCCCGAATAGGCCCGATGACCCCATTTCCGCTTTTCGATGGACCCGTTTTGGGTATCGAGACCAGTTGCGACGAGACCAGCGCGGCGGTTCTCGATGGCCTCAACGTGCGATCCAACGTCGTTTCGTCCCAGGTGGACCTGCACCGGCGGTGGGGCGGCATCGTGCCGGAAGCCGCTTCACGGGCCCACGTCGAGGCGCTGCTTCCCGTCGTTCATCAGGCGCTGGGAGAGGCGGGCATGGTTCTTTCTGAGGTCAGAGGGATTGCCGTCACGAGTCGGCCTGGCTTGGTCGGTGCGCTCAGCGTGGGGGTCTCGGCGGCGAAGGGCTTCGCGTTAGCGCTCGGCGTTCCCATGATCGGCGTCCACCACCTGGAGGGGCACCTGCTCAGCCCATTTCTCGATCAGCCCGACCTGACGTTCCCCCACATCTGTCTGCTGGCCTCGGGCGGGCACACCGAAGTGGTATTGCTCAGGGGTCTGGGAGACTATGGCTTGCTCGGCCAGACCCGCGACGATGCCGCCGGCGAGGCGTTCGACAAGTCCGCACGGCTTCTGGGCCTCGGCTATCCGGGCGGGCCTGCTATCCAGAAGGCTGCCGAAACCGGAGAACCAAAGGCCTACAAACTGCCCAGAGGGCTCCATGGCGAGGCGACTCTGGACTTCAGTTTCAGCGGCCTCAAAACCGCCGTGCTAAGGCTTGTCGAGAGGGAGGGGGCGGCGCTTGACGTTCCTTCGGCGGCGGCCTCGGTGCAGGAAGCGATCGCCCACGTGCTCGTGCAGCGGTCGGTCGAGGCTTGTCGGCAAGCGGGTTGCGACGTGCTTACACTAGCTGGAGGAGTGGCCGCCAATATGCGGCTGCGGTCTCTCGCAACGGAGACCTGCCATCGTGAGGGCATCCGGTTCGCCTCCCCCCGTGGGTCGCTCTGCACCGACAATGCCGCCATGATCGCACTTGCCGGGTCGGCTCGTCTTGCGCGTGGCGACAAAAGCGGATTTGACCTAGAGCCGATTGCGAGTGCGACCCTATAGGGAACTGTTGAGAAAGGTATAGCCCAGGCGTCTCACCTGGGTGATTTAGGTTCAGGGACTGTAGTTTTTTGAGGGCTAGACCAGCGTTTCTCAACATTCGCCATAGTGGTCCGGGAAGGGCGTCCGCGAAAGGTGTTTGGCACTTGCCGGCTGTTGTTTGGGGTCCTGCAAAGCTGCCGACGACCTAGAGCACATCCCAGGCATTTGAGTGGCGCCCCTTCAGGTATTGCCACCTGCGGAGTGGCTGATACCGGGGCTCCGCCGTTGTCTTTCACCTTTTGGCCCCTGGGACCTCCAAGGCAGACCCCCGAAGAAGAACTCAGGCCAAGCGCATCGACGGGCCCTGGCAAAACCCATCCCGCAATAGCCGGCGGGAGAAATCAATCCATACTGCGAATGATTCCTTCGCGAGCCTGTATTGGCCCCGAAAGTGGGCCGCCTCTGCCATCATAGAGATAGCGGTTCTCTAGCTCTGCTGGAAGCCGCGGCCCGAAACAGATCCTTCCTTCTGCTCACAGATTCAAGCCCTGATTCGAACCGCTCCAGCGAGGCCTGATGGCCGCGAACCTAACCGTGGAGGCGATTCGATGATCACGAGATTCCCAGTCATGCCCCTTCGTCAGGCGGACCGTATCTCAAAGATGATGGAAGACCTCTTCCGGGAGCCCGACGAACTCAGGAAGGGGTGGTTTCCCACAGTAGACGTCAAAGAGACCGACAAAGAAGTGGTCTTCACGATGGACGTTCCCGGCGTAAAAGATGAGGACATCATCGTCGAGCTCATCAACGACATGCTGACGATTCGCGGCACAAGAGACCTTGAGAAAGAGGAGCGTCGCGATGACTACCTACGAATTGAGCGAGAAACGGGCGCCTTCCAGCGCACCTTCACGCTGAGCTTTCCCGCCAAGCCCGAGAAGGTCGTCGCCGAATGCCACAGAGGCGTTCTCAAGGTGACGGTGCCGAAAGAGCAGGCGGCGCATACGCACCGCATCAAGGTGCTGGCCAACGGCAACGAATAGGCCCTAAAAAACCGAGGGGGGCGGCTTGCCGTCCGCCTTCCCTCTACGACACGTTGCAGCATTTCGACCGCGACCTACCAAGGGGTTGCAGGGAGAGTTGATATGAGCCTGGGCAAACTTGCAAACAAAGACGTTGTGAAGGTCGCCCCAACAACCAGCGTGGCGGAAGCCGCCCGAATGATGGACCTCAAGAACGTGGGCTGCCTGCTGGTCATGGAAGGTGAGAAGCTGATCGGCGTCCTGACGGATCGAGACATCGTGCTCCGAGTGGTCAACATGGAACGCAATGCCTCGGAGACTAAGGTGTCACAAGTGATGACCGAGAACCCGGAAACGCTTGAAGACAGCCTTGGCCTATCCTCAGCGCTTCAGAAGATCAGGGGAAAGAGGTTTCGAAGGTTTCCGGTGAGGGACCAAAAAGGTTCGATCGTGGGGATTTTCACGGTCGACGATCTTGTGTTTCTCCTTGGAAAGGAGCTGTCGGTAATTGGCGAAATCCTGGAGCGTGAAAGGGCGCTCATCTAATTTGGCATGCGTTTCGAGATGGGCGTCTGATCGCCTTCAGGATTTCTGACAAGGAGAGAGCTCGCTAGCGGCGCGTCTTCTGACCCCAGGCGCGCCGCTTCATTTTGCCTGAAGCGGCCTTTGCCCATCGTCCATCTGCGCGCGGCTCTCCTCAAGTATCCTCAGGCTGTGAACATCGTCGAATTCGCGCCTGCCGGCAAGTGCCTTCGCCTGGATTTGGGAGAGGCAGAAGCGCTCGTGACCCTTGAAGTCGGCCCCCGCATCCTCTACTTTGGCCCCAAGGGCGGCCCCAACATGCTCAAGGTCTATCCTGACGGAGGCAGCTTGGGCGAGCACGGTATGAAGCACTATGGCGGGCACCGGCTGTGGTACGGCCCGGAGGATCGCGATGTGACCTACCAGCCCGACAACGACCCCGTCGAGAGGACGGACGTCGACGGCTGGCTCGGGTTTGCGAGCCGTACAAACCGCTACGGAATCCAGAAGCAGATCTCGGTCAGGCCGAAGCCGAAGGCACTAGGTCTCGACCTTCGCCATGTTGTGACGAACCGTTCCACCCAACCCGCCACGCTGTTTCCGTGGGCGCTGACCGTCATGGCGCAAGGCGGAACATGCCTCATTCCGATGCCGCCCTTCCGTGCCCACACCGAGGACTTGCTTCCCGCCGCCTCGATGGTCTTGTGGAGCTACACCAGCCTCAACGATCCAAGGTGGACTTGGGGAACCCACGTGAGTCGGCTGGCTCAGCGTGACCTGCCAACCCCCCAGAAACTAGGCGCACTGATCAAGCAGGGGTACGCCGCATACGCGAACTTCGGGCATCTCTTCATCAAGCGGTTCGACTACCATGAAGGTGCGGCCTATCCCGACTTGGGCTGCAACTTCGAAACGTTCACCAACGCGGAGATGCTCGAGGTTGAGAGCGTCGGTCCTGAGGTCACGCTGGTTCCCGGAGAGTCGGCCGAGCTGCGAGAGTCCTGGAGCTTGATCCTGGATGCTGTTCCACCGGTGGAGGATGAAGCGTGTGGAATGTGGTTGAGAAAGATTGTTGAAGGGTTGACGTAGCTGTTCTTGCTCTCTCCCGGTTCACTTCGTTCACCGACCTCTCCCTCAAGGGGCGAGGTGGTTCTGGACTCCAGACCACTGACCCGAAACCGCGGACCTTGGACCCAACACCCCAGACCTCGGACCTCGGACCTCGGACCTCGGACCCAATACCCCAGACCTCAGGCCTCGGCCCCCAGACCCCCCTTACCGATCACCCCAAAGCCCGATCGGGTCGGAGCCGCGATGCTGGATCAACGCACTGCTGGGTTTGAGGATTGTCACGTGGCCATCCCCCATCAGAGCCTTGATGCCGCTCGTGTGGCGCGAAACGCCGTCCGACCGGAAGCTCCCGCCGCTCGACCGGGGGAACGCGAGCCGCGTCACCGCCCGAGTCTTGGGGTCTAGCGTTTCGTTGCCCGTGTCCCAGCCAATGACGAACCCGTCATAGGGAAGCGGCTTGCCGTCCACCTTGAAGGGGTGGGGGTCGAAAGTTTCCTCCGAGCCCAAGTTGGAGGTCTCCGAAGCGATCACTTCGCCCGAGGGATCAGCCATGTAGGAGACCGGCTGCAGGTCCCAGAGTCGGTAGAAGCCGTATGAGGAAGCAATGAGCCGGCTCTGGATTCCCTTGGCAGTAAGCTCCGATCCACCGACGTTGTAGGTCAGCTCCTGCTCGGCGGCTGCAGGGCACTGAAACGAGGCCCGGCGGCTCATCCCTGGCGCAATCAGGCTGATCCAGGTGTTGGCGCCTCCCCGCTCCATCAGGGGCATCCCGCCGGCGTCTGTGGCGTAGGCAGGGGGAAAGCGGTTGTCGTTGTCCGAGAGGTAGAAGCTCAGCGCCGTGAAGATCTCCTTCATGTTCTTGGTGCAGACCGCTTCCTCAGATCTCTGCTTGAGATTCTGATAAACGAGCCCTAAGAACACAAGAAGGAAAGGCAAGAAACCGGCAAGCAATAGAATATCCCGCTTGGAGATGTACTGATTTCGCCTACGGTCCTCGGCATCGGCAAGGTCGAGCGGCTCTGCGCTCGAGCTCATCGGCTCGTCACCTTGTTCCCGGCCATGGGATCCTCGACGAGAAAGTTCTCTCTCAGCGTTTGGTCGAGCTTGTCGATGTCCAGGTTCAGGTTGCTGCCTCGGCCCGGAAGTGTGGGCAGGTTCGACATCTTGATGTTGTCAGCGGGCAGGCCCTTGGCAAAGTCGGCGAGGGCGATCATCTCTTCGCCCTCAAGGCCGCCGCCGAGCAATTCGACCGCCTTGTTGCTCAGGGGTGCGATCAAGCCCGGATTGCGCATCACCCCGTCTTTGATTGCGAGCATCAGGTCGCGTTGGCGCTCCATGCGGTGAAAGTCGTCATCCGAGTGTCGAAACCGCGCAAAGCACATCGCCTGATAGCCGTCCATGTGCTGCCGGCCCTTCTTGAAGTCGATATAGAGCTTGGCAGCGCGGTCGGTGTATTTCATGTTCTTGGGAACGTAAAGGTCCACACCACCAACCATGTTCACGATGTCCTGAAAGGCGTCGTAGTTGAGCACGACGACCTTGTCGATCGGCACTCCAAGCACCTCTTCAGCAGCCTTCTTTGCCAGGTCCGGCCCCCCGATCGAGTGGTATGCGTTGATCTTCTTGGCACTGTAGCCGGGAAGCTGCACCTCCAGGTCACGCGGAATGGAGACGCCC
>JACRPN010000006.1:192376-220102 GCA_016223145.1 Armatimonadota bacterium
GGAGACGCCCCCGATGCGCTTTTTGTCGAAGTCGAGCTTGGCCACGAGCATCATATCGCTGCGCGCGTTCGCGCGCAGAACCGAGGCGCCGCCATAGGAAAGGTCTTCGTCACATCCCAGAATCAGCAGCGTTAGCGTCGAGGAAGTGAAGACGTCTTGCGGCTTGCCGCCTCCGAACTTGTACTTGAAGGCGCTGTAGAGCATCGGGCTCTCTCGAAACATGCTGGCCGCAACGCCGGCCCCGAGGGCCAAGATGCAGAATAGGGCATAGAAAGCGCCGCCGAGCACTCTCTTCCAGGTTGAGGGTTTCGCGCGTTTCTTCGCCATGGCAAACAGGATTCCGTCCCGCAGCACCCGTTCCGCATCCATGCTGGGCTTTGGATTCCACCAAAGCGACACGGGCGCCCGAGCCCAAATTATGACACGCCAAAAGGAGCCTCCGAGTTCCTGCGACAAACGGTGCCTTCTCGGGCGGCAACCGGCTAAAGTAGGAACATGAAGTTCGGGGTTTGCTGCTCGCTGGAACAAGCTAGGACCGCGATCGAGTTTGGAGCCGACTATGTCGAACTCGGGGCAGTCGGGTTCAACGGCTTGCAGGAAACCTGGGAGCCCGCGAAGTTCGAGGGCCTGCCGATCGGAGCCACCAACCTCTTCTTTCCCGGCGAAATCCGACTTTTTGGCGAAGACCCTACACCCGACGAGGTCTGGCAGCTTTACGTGGACCGGACCCTTGAGCGGGCGGCGAGCCTGGAGGTGCGGCTCATGGTGATTGGTAGCGGGAACAGCCGCAAGTCTCCCGCTCCCGGTCTCCCCGTCTCCAAAGCCAACGAGGCATTCGTTTCAAAGGTCAGCTGGATCCAGGAGCGAGCACGAAACCACGGCATCACGATCGCGCCGGAGTCTCTTAACCGGACCGAGACCAACGTGGGCAATGATTTGGGCTGGATGGCAAACGCCCTGAATCGGGTAAGGGCGGGCTATACCGCGGACTCCTTCCATGTGCTCTATGAGTGGGACGCGGGAATGCGCGAGGGCGACCCGGGGCTGGCCGCTCCGAGCGAGTTCTATCTGATCGAGCAAATCCCCATTCGGCCGGCGCACGTCCACTTTGGCGATTTGCCACGGTTCTATCCGAAAGCCGACGACCCTATGATGCAGGCATTCTGTCGGAGGCTTTGGGAAATCGAGTACGACGGCTTGGTCTCACTCGAATGCCGCTGGGACGACTTTGAGCGGGAGCTCCCGCTGGCGCTCGATGCCGCGCGCAAGCTTTTCGAGGATGCCGCGTGAAGGCGATCATCCCAGCAGCGGGCCTTGGCACGCGTATGCGCGCTCTGACGGGTGGCGCCCCTAAAGAGCTGCTGCCGGTCGCCGGCAAGCCGGTGCTGCGCCATGTGATCGAGGAGGCGCTCGCTGCGGGCGCGGAGGAGGTCGTGGTGGTTTCCGGCCCAAGCAAGAGCGAGCTGAATGCCGTCGTTCGTGGCCTTCGCTACTTGCCGGTAAGCCTGCAATTTCAGGACGAGCAACGGGGCCTTGCTCACGCGGTGGACTGTGCCAAGGTCCGCGAAGACGCGATGGTGCTGATGGGGGACTCGGTGTTTCTGGATGAGAGCCCACTCGAATCTCTTTCCGAGGCAGTGAATGGCGGTGCATGGGCGGCGATCTCGGTGCGCCGGGTGCCCGAAGCAGATCTCTCTCGCTACGGGGTTGCCGCTATTGAGCCAGGCTCGAATCGGGTGGTGTCGATCGTCGAGAAGCCCGCGCCGGGCGATGCGCCGGGGCCCTGGGCCGTCAATGCGCGCTACGCGTTCTCGGCCAAGGCGATGGAGACGCTGCACGAGGTGGTGAAACGCTGGGAGGGGCCGGGCGAAGTGAACCTGACCCATGTGTTGCTTGCAGGCCTTGCGGAAGGGAAGACGATCCTCGCCTTTTCTGCGAGCGAACGGGAAACCCGGCACGACTGCGGCGATGAGACTGGTTATCGAGTGGCTTTGGAGGCGTTCGGGAAGTGACGATTCGGGCCAGCGCTCCTGGACGGTGCGGGATTCTCGGCGCCCCGAGCGACATCTATGGCGGACACGTGGTGAGCTGTTCGGTGCCGATGCGGGCGACCTGCTCGCTCACATTCGGGCAGGGCGAGGCGCTCCCCGAGGACCCGACCTTGTGGCTCGCGGCAACGGCGCGGTTTCCGGTTGAGCCGTGCCGCGTGGAGTGGCATTCCGACGTCCCGCGTTCCAGCGGTCTGGCAGGCTCGACGGCTTTGTTGGCAGCAACCCTGGCGTGTGTGCTGAAGGCGCGCAACGAGCCGCCCGACCTGGCTACGGGCGATGGCCAATCGCTGTTTGCCGAGCTTGTTCGCGACATCGAGTTCAAAGAAGCTGGCGTTGTTTGCGGCTATCAGGACGCCTATATGACGGTGTTTGGCGGGCTGAGGAGTATGGATTTCGCGGGCAAGCACCCGATCGAGCCGGGTCCGCACGCAGGCATGAGGGCCATTTGTGCTGAACTGCCGTTCCTACTGGTCACCACAGGGGTCGAACGGCTGAGCGGCAGCGTGCACGGCCCGATCCGGGACCGCTGGCTCGCCGGAGATGCCGAAGTCCTCTCGGCGATCTCGCGAATCGCCGACATAGGACGCGTAGCCGAAGGCGCTTTGGTCAACGGAGACTGGAGCTTGGTTGGGGCCCTGCTCGACGAAAACCAAGAGCTGATCAAGGGCATGGGCGGTTCTGGTGAGGCAATCGACCAATTGATCGCCGACTGCAAGGAGTGCGGCGCTCTCGGCGCGAGGCTCGCGGGAGCCGGTATGGGGGGAACGGTGATTGCGCTGACCATGGAGCCTGCAGCACTGGAGGCTCGACTCCATGCCCGCGGCTATCGGGCTTTTGCCCAGCCCGAGGCGGTTGAGGGCGTTCGATACGACTAGCGAGCACGACATGAATCCGTAGCCGCAGGCTTTAGCCTGCGCTTGGCACTGAAGTAAGTGACGGCCTCACAGCATTGGGACGCAGTCCAAAGCCTGCGGCTACTGAGCTCAGCCTTATCGGAACGCATCCCCCTTTCCGGCTCTCAGCCCTCCCCCAAGGTAAAATCCAAGTTCGCCCTATCGACGGGTCCGAGATTCCCACCATGCAAGTCACACGAGAAGAACTGAACCCCTGCACCGTGCAGTTGACCATCACCTGTGGTCCGGACACCGTCAAGACCGGCTTCGACCGCGCCTACCGCGACCTTTCCAAGCGCGTTCGGCTCCCCGGTTTTCGCCCCGGCCAAGCCCCGAAGGCCATGGTCCAAGGGCTCCTCGATAAGCGAGACGTCTATGAAGCCGCCGCCGAGAACATCGTGCGCGACGCCTACAAGAAGGCGCTCGAACAGGAGAAGCTGGAGCCGCACAGCATGCCCTCGGTCGAGATGAAGGGCCTCGACGAGGACAAAGGCGAATGCGAGTTCATCGTCAAGGTGCCCCTGGATCCCGTGCTCAAGCTGCACGACTACAAGGGCCTTTCTGCTGACAATCCCGTGGTCGAGGTAGCCGAAGCCGAAGTCGACAGGCAAGTCGAGGAGCTTCGCAAGCGCCGTTCGACCCAAGAGAAAATCACCGATCGCGGCGCCCAGGAAGGCGACGTCTGCGTGGTCAACCTCAAGGTGGATGGCGATACCGGCGAGGGCCGCAACTTCATGCTGGTGGCGGGCCAGACCTTCGAGACCCTCGACAAGGCGCTCGTCGGCATGAAGGTCGAGGAGATGAAGAAGGGCAAGCTGGAGTTCCCGGACACTTTCCAGGAGAAGGACTGGGCTGGCTCCACGAAGGAAGCCCAGATCACGCTGCGCTCGCTCAGCGCGGTAAAGCTTCCCGAACTTGACGCCGAGTTTGCCCAGGCCTTTCGATCCGAAAGCATCGACGAGCTCAAGGAACGGGTCCGCGAGGGCATCGCAAACGCCAAGCAGGCGATGGCGGACGAATATGTCACCGAGCAGCTCATGGAATCGCTCCTCAAGCAGAGCGAGGTCCACGTGCCGGACACGATGTGGGAGCAGGTCGCCAATCGGCGGGCGCAAGAGCTCGCAGAAGAGCAGCGCAAGAAGAACACGACCATCGAGGCGTATGCAGAAGAGAACGGCATGACCCCTGAGAGCCTGAAGGAAGCCCTGCGAAACGAGGCCAAAATGCACGTTCAACGGGCGGTCGTGATCCAGGAAATCTTCCGCAAGGAGGAGCTCAAGCTGGACAACAACGACCTGAACCGCGAGGTCGTGGCCATGGCTCGGGAGTTTGGCATCACGCCGGACGAACTGTTCCAGCAGCTCAAAAAGAACAACGCCTTGGATGAGATTCAATTCCGGGCCGTCAACCGAAAAGTCGCAGATTTTCTTAGGGAACATGCGAACTTGAAAGAGGTTCGGCTCGACGACTAGTTTGAACCTGGTGAACCCGGTTCTTTCGACCGATACTTACGACGTTAAATAAGGAGCTGTGGAGAGTTTGGGCGTACCTTTTGTAATCGAGCAAACAGCGCGCGGTGAGCGCAGTTACGACATTTGGTCGAGACTGCTTAAAGACCGCATCATCTTTCTTGGGACCGAGGTCGACGACTACGTCGCCAACCTCATCGTGGCCCAGCTTCTTTTCCTCGAAAAGGAAGACCCGGACAAGGACATCGACTTTTACATCAATAGCCCGGGCGGATCGGTTTCGGCCGGCATGGCGATCTACGACACGATGCAGATCATCAAGGCTGACGTGGCAACGACCTGCGTTGGGATGGCCGCAAGCATGGGCGCCGTTCTGCTTGCCGGCGGAGCCAAAGGCAAGCGCGGCTGTTTGGCGCACGCCCGAGTGATGATCCATCAGGTTTCCAGCGGTTTTCGCGGCACAGCGGCCGACATCAACGTCCAAGTCGCCGAAACCAACAAATACATGGAAATGATCCTGAAAGTCCTTGCGAAGCACACCGGCGTCGCCGAAGATAAGATTAGGAAGGACATCGACAGAGACTTTTTCATGGGCGCCGACGAGGCGGTCGAATATGGGGTCGTGGACCGAGTTCTCGCCCCCGGAGAACGGTAAGCGAGAGAACGCATGGCCAGACTGGAAAGGCGCGACACGTGCTGCTTGTGCGGCAAGGCAAAAGAGCAGGTCAGGAAGCTGATCGTGGGTCTCCACGGAGCAGTTTGCTGCGACTGTGTGGACCTCTGCAACGATATCCTGCAGTCCGACCCCGATCGGCCGGAGATGGCGGCTGCGGCCGTTGATCGCTCGTTCCGCAGGCCATCGGACACCAAGGAGCACGTCCCGAAACCCAAGGACATCGTCCACTTTTTGGACAACTACGTGGTTGGCCAGCACTCGGCCAAGAAGGCGCTTTCGGTCGCCGTCTACAACCATTACAAGCGCGTTCGCGATCCGGGTGTGGACGACGTCGAACTGCAAAAGAGCAACATCCTCTTGGTCGGTCCCACCGGCAGCGGGAAGACGCTCCTGGCCCAGACACTCGCTAGGCTCCTGAACGTTCCATTCGCCATAGCCGACGCAACGGTGCTCACCGAGGCCGGCTATGTGGGGGAGGACGTCGAGAACATCCTGCTTCGGCTTTATCAGACCGCCGAGGCGATGGACCCGAACAACGCGCGCAAGCTCGCGGAGCGGGGCATCGTGTATGTGGATGAGATTGACAAGATCGCCCGCAAGTCGGATAACCCGAGCATCACACGTGACGTGAGCGGGGAAGGCGTCCAGCAGTCCCTCCTCAAGATTTTGGAAGGAACCCTAGCGAATGTGCCCCCACAGGGCGGGCGCAAGCACCCGCAGCAGGAGTACATCCAGCTCGACACGAAAAACGTTTTGTTCATCTGCGGCGGAGCGTTCGAGGGGCTCGAAGACATGATCCGGCGCCGCATGAAGGAGAACGTCATCGGCTTCCGGAGCAAGCCGGAAGGCAAGAAAGAGCGCGACGGCAGCGTGCTGCGGCACGTGCTCCCAGAGGACCTGCTCAAGTTCGGTTTGATCCCCGAGTTCATCGGCAGGCTCCCGGTGGTCACTACGCTCGAGCCGCTCGATGAGGAATCGTTGGTCAGCATCTTGACCGAGCCGAAGAACGCCATCCTCAAGCAGTACGGCAAGTTCTTCAGCTTGGACAATGTGGAGCTGATCGTGCAGCCCGGAGCGCTCAACGAGATCGCTAGGGAAGCTCTCAAACGCGGCACCGGCGCCCGCGCCCTGCGCAGCATCATCGAGCAGGTGATGATGGACGTGATGTACGAGGTCCCGAGCTCTCTGGAGGTCAAGCGTGTGGTCTTGCCCGAGGGCATTCTTGAAGGCGGCAAGTCCCCCATTCTGCTGACGGAAGACATGATCCAGCAGGCTTCCTAGCAATCCGATTTCTCAAGCCGGTTGTAGCCCAGGCGTCTCGCCTGGGTAGACCAGTCCTTGCAGATCTGAGCCTGCGACTTCTGGCCGGAGCTAGCCTCCTGCAGGATCCGAACGATCTGCTCCTCGCTGAATCTCGACTTCTTCATGGTTCCTCCCAAGGGACGGGAGGACTACTCTTTCAGCGTCTTCCGATTTGGGGGGCAGACCAGTACGTTGGAATCTGACCAGACCGTGGTCCTCGCAGACCATGCCTTTCCACTGGGCGTGGTAAGCGCCACTATGGACCGGATTGATCTGCCACTCGCAGGGTCTTTGCAACCTAATGCTTGCCTAATGATGTAGCCGAATATATCTGGACATAGCCACTGGTATCTCCGATCGCGATCTTCGTTTTGCCGGCGCTCACATTCAAGGCCAGAAACCCAGGCGTGGTCTTGAAGGGCTCCGACCACTGGCCGGTACTCGTGTTCAGGCATTGGACGGAATGCCCCCTTTCAACCCCGACATCTTGCTGTACCCGGCACAGGACGTAGTTGTCGAGACAGCGGATCCGATCGACCGATCTTCCCAAGCATGGAAACCGTTTGACGCCGGCGCCATCGAGGCTGCAGATCACCAGTTGGGACCCTTTCCCCGGATCAGACTCTCCCAGCAGCAACCGCCGATGCGCATTGTCCACCGCCATTGCGAGCATCGCAGATCCGGAATACACCTTTCGAGGCTTTCTGCCGGGAGACTCCATGATGTAGGCGGTCGTCGAATCGGAGGCCGCGATCAGATCTCCGTCGATGGCGACGCATTCAGGTGAGAATCCAGGGATGGCGATCTTCAGGCGCTTCGTCGCATCCCCTTTTGGAAGAAGGACGATTTCATCAGAAGGGTTCACATACACAATGCTGCCGTCTACATCAACATCCGCGGGCTGCAGTACTGCCGGTGCCACGCTCGCGACTACTTTGTATGCGCTGCCGACCAACCGCCTCAGAACGTCGTCGTCGCCGAGAATGAACAGCCCAAGGGTCGCAAACCACATTCCAGCAACACGGCTCTTAACTGAGGTCCTCTCTTTGAGTGTTCCCGACAAAGTCCACTTGGCTAAAGTCAGGTCGTCGAAATCACCAGACGTTGCAATCGCATCGTCGCCACTAAAGCAGAAATCAGCAATATGGCCCATATGGGCTTTCCATTTCTTCTCAGGCATGATTGTGCCGGTATCTCTGCAGCCACCACATAAAGCGAAAGCAATGACTATTGCACCAATTCTGTTGTGATCAAGCATTCCCATAATAGCTCATTGAGTAGGCTTATTGGATCACTGGGGCCCAAAGTGTGATGGAATGGGCACATCTCAACTTTTGGCTTTAGCCTACCTTTCGATTCGTCACCCGGCTTCCAAGGCTTGCCAGGCGGAGGTTCAATCCCCGAGTTGGGATATGGCGTAGGCCAGCTACAGAAGTGTTCCAACAACCACGAGCACCTTACCTTCCAGCTTCCCAGTGGGCCAATCCTTACCTCTCCGCCAGGTTTGAAGAGGTTGTCGCAAAGGAGCCCAAGAGTTTCATCATTGGTGCATGGGTTCGAGTAGCCACACCTAGCAAAACAGACATTGTGGTCGATGATCCAGCTCTGGCACGTCAAAGGGATGTGCTTTTTAACTCTTGCTTGTAGTCTTTCCAGAAGGCATTGTCGAGCACAGTTGGCTGCAGCGCTATTGCCAGAGTTTAGGCATGCATAGTAACTATTACACGCTAATATGTAGCCTTTATCGCAGAGTTCTTTATAGTAGGAGCAGTTTTTTGGAGACGGCGGTATGCCATCCTGGCCAGTTGGGTCAATACAGGCAGTTGGTCTGACATCACAATACGTGTAGGCGTAGACGTCCGGCCAAAGCGGATCCACCGTCGTCCACCGGCCTTCTTCCTGGGAATAGTGCCTGGCTCTGACGTAGTGTGTGGAATGGCTTCTGTCCGTGGTCCTGTATCCGGGGACGCCCACCCATTGGAACCTGGGATCGGACCCGGCGCCAGAAGCGCTGAGTCTGGCCCCGTACGGCTTGTATTGGTACCGCCTGTTGACGGTGTTGTCCTTGTTTGAAGTGCCCACCACAGAACCCAAGGCATCGACTAGGTAGTCGGTTCTCACTCCGCCGGTGGCCCGTTCTCCCACCAGCTGCCCGTTCAATGTGTAGTACCGTTTGCTTAATGCCACATCAGACCTCGCCGATATAATCTTCGCCGTCCCAAATCAGGGTCGCATAGGTTCCGTTCACCAGTTCAAGCCTCTTCTTTCCGTCGCCGTCGTAAGCATACGTCGCCACCGTGCCGTCAGAGCTCTGCTCGTGCTTGACCTCCCGGTTCTCCTTATCATACGACATGGTGACTCTTGTGCTGGGTTCTTCTTCGCGATCCGGTCGCGTGTCAACTTCAGCTCACTTCACCACCTTTCATACGTCCCCGCAACCGCCGATCAAACTGTTCCTCCATACCGATCCGATCTGCAACCTCCCGAACCAACTCGGCACTTCGCTCAATAAGCTCAGAAAATGCCACGTTCCCTTTATCCGTTTGAATTTCCCAGGAACCGCTGAACTCGCTTCCCGGACTAGTTCGACATTCCATAGCGTGCACCTCGAACCACTTTGCACCAACTCGTTCTCGTCCGTGTAGGTCGATCCATGATATGCCCATTTCATCAATGATGATCTTCTCAAAAGCATACTGTTTGATCGTACGGATCCCGTAGCAGAAGAAAACGGCGCTCATCGCAGAAACAACTGCAAATGCACTCCAACCCAGTGCTTCTACGGGCAATTGACTTGTGCAGATTGCCAAGACAGGTAGCGCCGGAGTGAGAAGAAGCAGGCACCCAATGCACAAGAGCTTCGGACTCCGATAAGAAAACTCTAATCGCATTTCTTCCGCTCATAGCTTAGGCTTGCAGTCACCGATGGTGTGCCGCACCAACCTGCCGTGCCTCCCCAATCGATGGTCTGGCCAATTGTCCAACAGCCACCGAGCTTGATGAACATGAAACAAGCGTTAAGGCACAGCTTAAAGTGGCCCTCGTCTTGTTTGGAGGGACACCCGGGCATTGGTTGGCCACAGGAGATACCCGCGGATATCCCTCCACCAACAATGCTCGTTACCGTCGAAATCACCATTCCAACTGTGCGCTTAACATCTCCAATGCCAAGAAAGTCTCCCCAGCCTATTGTGGCACCAAAGCTGGCACCGACGGACATTGTAAGACACTTGGAAGCTGTTGCAGGTGGCTTGCAGCAATGAGTATCATAGCAGGTCAGACAAGTACTTCCAAAGATAGATGCTGTCCAAGGCTTGGGGAGGATGAACGGCCAGCTGAAGTTGGCGCATCCAGTCATACTGCCCTTTGGTGGATTCACTTTTGGAAAATGGAAACCGTGTTCAGACGAAGTGCCAACATAGCCGAGCGGGTCAATGAGGGTGGCTGGGTTCGCACTTACATAGCCGTAAGTGTTACTGATAATGATTGCCCACAAGCCGGGGTTCACATTTCCCGGGCCGATAGAGCGAAGAACATCTACGAGCTTATCTTTGCTATTCCATCGCGACGTCTCGATATCCAACGTGCGAGATCGAACATATTGAGTCCGCAGACCAGATGTAATACGGTAACCGTACGTACCCACCCACTGGAACCTCGGGTCGGCTCCTGAGCCGGAGGCGGTCAGTCGGGTTCCATAGGGCTTGTACTGATATCTCCTGCTGACCGTGTTGTCCCTGTTGGAGGTGCCCACCACCGAGCCCAAGGCATCGACCATGTAGTCGGTCCTGACTCCGCCGGTGACCCGTTCGCCCACCAGCTGCCCGTTCAATGTGTAGTATCGTTTGCTTAGTGCCACATCAAGCCTCGCCGAGGTAATCCTCTCCGTCCCAGATCAGGGTCGCATAGGTTCCGTTCACCAGTTCCAGCCTCTTCTTTCCGTCGCCGTCGCAGGTAAAGGTTGCGCGAGCACGTTCGTCCCTGAGTTTTGAGACAGTTCCAACCATTACCTGCCACTGTACCGGGTTTGACCAAAGGACACTTTCGACGAGGTCGAGCCTCATGCCTCTTGCCGGTTCCAAGGAGAGCTCCGAAGGGTGGTAGGTCACGGCAACATACTCGCAGTCGAGAGGTACACGGAACTCAGATTGAATGTGCTTTCGCTCTATGGTCGTGCCAAGGCTCTCGCCAGCCTCAAGGAGCGCTATCGAGGCCTCGTTTGGACGAGGAAGCGTTAACACTTCCAAGACCTCTGGACTCAGCTCAGCCCCTGTGGAATCGAAGAAATGCAAGGCGATTGAATAGTGCCACGAGGGCCTGATCACCCTTAAGCTACCGCCGCTCTCGTTTGTGAGCGTAATCCTGAATTGTGCGTCCTTGCCATACTCGAGTTCAAGCCGAGCGCCAGACTTCGCGGACGCCTTGTTTCTTTCCTCAAGCTCAGACTGGAGTTTCGCAAGGTGTCCAGGGCCACCGCCGCAGCTACACACAAGCAGAGCGATCAAAGTTAGAATTGCCGTCCGTACAGTGTTTCTGGTCATTTGCAGCCCAACACCCCCATCACACACTTCGCTGCCCTGTCAAAGGCCTTGTCATGCTCACCAGAGTCACAGCGACCACAAACATGAAAGAACTCATGGATCAAAGTCGAGTTCGGGTTACCCGCACAAGGAAGCGATGGCGGGTCCTCGCAGTTGCATTGACTTCGGTACGACCCATTGAACCAGTATGTGCAAATGACTATCGTGGACGATGCAACAAACTCGCCTTCGCACCTGGTTTTGCCACAAGGAGGAACAAAGATCGTCTTGGTGGCACATTGATGCCTGCAGCGGTAGTAGCCTTCGACATAGGTGCATTGCCACGGGATACTGCGATCACATTGCTCACAAACAACTCTGCCAGAGCCGGAGCAGAATCTTGTCAAGCACCCGAAAAGGTCGCGAGCTGGAATTCCATTTCGGATTGCGCACTGCCTGATATCGTGCATCTTCTTAGGATCGTGAAGCGCATCACAAAGCGACTGCACGCACTTCTTCAGTTTTGCGGAGTGGTCACTTGGCAAGCCGGAAGCACAGCTTGGGGATATCTGCGGTAACAAACCGGATGGATCGAGGAAGTTCAGAGGCCTGTTCTCAACATATCCGTATTGAATGTTGATCGGCCACAGTGGATCCACCGTCGTCCATCTGCCCTCCTCTTGAGCATAATGTCTGGCTCTGACGTAATGGGAGGAGTGGCTTCTGTCCGTGATTCTGTAGCCTGGAGCGCCGACCCATTGGAACCTGGGGTCAGATCCTGTTCCCGAGGCACTCAGTCTGGTGCCGTACGGCTTGTATTGGTACCTTCGGTTGACGGTGTTGTCCTTGTTGGAAGTGCCCACCACAGAGCCCAAGGCATCGACCATGTAGTCGGTGCGAACGCCTCCGGTGGCCCGTTCCCCCACCAGTTGCCCGTTCAATGTGTAGTACCGTTTGCTTAGTGCCAAGGGTCAATTTCCGTGAACTTTCCGGTTGCCGAATAGAGGCACCTACTACGGGAGCCCCATTGTGGCGACAACCTCAAGGTTCCATCCGTTTGTTTGTTCCTCCGATGTCCTTCAGTTGTGCCCTTTCCATGATCCACTCCCTAAACTGCCGGCTTTGCTCGTTTGAGGTTACGATTGGCGCATTTCCTGACGAAAACGCGAAGGCAGTCCAGTTGACTGCATTCTGAGCAACTTGACGCGTATTCTCGTCTTGCGACTTCAGGAGACTTGAAAGCACGTCCTTTAAGATTTCAGCTTCAAGGGGAAACCGAAAACAGAATTCATGCGTTGCGATTGCCGCGGCATGGTCCAAGGTGGGGTTCTCTTGCTGACCAAGCGCCCTTATTTCCGGGGCGGCGACCCTCCCCATTGAACCCAAGACCGTTGCCAAATCTAAGCGCTCACGAGACAGCTCAGGACCGCGTCCCTTCTTCTCGATGGCAGTTCGCAGTCCCTTGGCAATCTCGGCAGAACCTGAAGCTACTACCAGCCTCTCTGCAAACTGCCGGTTCGCAACATCACCATTTTTTACCTCTCTGAGTGTCCGACTCTGCCAAGAGGAGCTAATGCGGATCATCACGATGCCGGGGCCCATCGAGTTCGAAGCCCTAAGGATTGGAAAGAGCCACCACGAACTTGATATCCACGCAACCCAAGTTACCACCAAGAATATGGCGCACTTCGTAGCTACCCGACTTCTATATCGCCTATTGCCCATGTTCGGCCCTTGAACTACACTGCACGTTAACATGTGATCTGAGTGTTTCGGTCGGCTTTCCAGAATGATCAACGCTGCTTCTTGGGAGGAAGAATAAACTCTTGATGAAGAGGAGGAAACGTAATGACAGAATTCCCCGGGTCAATTACAGTGATATCTGGACAATCGCAACATGAATATCGCAGGTCGATACTTGTGTAGAGTTCCCATTCATTGCAGTACCTTCGCTTGCCGGACTTGTCGATGTAGGAAACGGGCCTGCCTTGTTTGAGTGGTATGTGTTCATTGCAGCCGGGGGCAGCGGTGCCGAGGATATCCTTGATAATCGAACCAACGTCACCTGTAGCTGAGCCGCCAGGGATCATGCCAATAATCGTGAGTAGCATGTTCTGCCAGTCAATCGGGGCCGGGCAACCGCTGTCATCCTTTGACGTTCCACATTCAGTGATGAACTCGTATCGAAGAGGGTTCAAACTAGTGCGCACGTGTCTCTGTTTGGCCCAAACAGTCTGAGAGCCCGAACACATCCACCGACACTTTGAGTCAGGTACGCAACCAGGCGATGGAATCGCCATACACTTGCGACAAGGATCAACTGTTCCCTCTCCATAGCCAGAATCACTGCCACCCGTCTGAACTATCTCCCAATTGCCGCCCTTAGCGCAAGCTAGAGAGCTGAAAGTACGCCGGCGCACAATCACTTTGCAGTCGCAGAGTCCTTCATGGTCAACGTTGTTTGTCGGGTCACCGGATCCATAAATGTAGGGAGTGATTATGCGTATTGGCAACAACGGATCCACCGTCGTCCACCTGCCCTCTTCCTGGCTGTAATGCCTCGCTCTGACGTAGTGGCTAGAGTGGCTTCTGTCGGTGGTCCGGTAGCCTGGGGATCCGACCCATTGGAACCTGGGGTCGGACCCGGTGCCAGAGGCACTGAGTCGGGTGCCGTACGGCTTGTATTGGTACCGCCTGTTGACGGTGTTGTCCTTGTTGGAGGTGCCCACCACCGAGCCCAGGGCATCGACCATGTAGTCGGTCCTCACTCCGCCGGTGGCCCGTTCCCCCACCAGCTGTCCGTTCAATGTGTAGTACCGTTTGCTTAGTGCCACATCAAGCCTCGCCGAGGTAATCCTCGCCGTCCCAGATCAGGGTCGCATAGGTTCCGTTCACCAGTTCCATCCTCTTCTTGCCGTCGCCGTCGTAGGTATATGTCGCCACCGTGCCGTCCGAGCTCTGCTCATGCTTTATCAGACGGTTCTCTTTATCATACGACATGGTGACCTGGGCGCTGGGTTCAATCACACTCGTTTCGTTTCCGTTGCTGTCGTAACCGTAGGTCGAGACTCCTCCTGCCGCGCCCATCGTCACCATCACGCGCCCACTCACCGCCGTTCACTTCGTTCACGAACCCTCTCCCGCCTGTGGAGATGGGGGCGCCCTCGGGTACCAAGACTCCCCATCCAAATACCGGATTGCGATGCTGGCTGGACGGATTACGGGCATGCCCTTTCACCCGGCACGGAAAGAGACTCCATGAGGAGGCGTTGCCCAACTGTTGCGGGGGCGAGGTAACCACGATGTATTTGATTTCTTGGATGGAAGATGAAGCACGAGTCGAGGCCAGCCTGGGTGGCCGTGTGACGGCCGAAGAGATGGCTGTGTTGCAGGACGAACTGGCTGATGTGATCGAGACGCTCGAACACAAGCCCTTCTTGCTCGTGCTCGATTACGCGAAAGCGAAGGGCTTCGATCTCGACACGAGATCCGTGCTCGCCGATCTGAAGGACTTCTGCTTCGCAAACGGGGCTGCAAAGATCGTCTCCATCGTTCAGGACGAGGACGCGATGGTGTCGCAGTGCACCGAGCGCATCCAGGCTATTCTGGAAGGGCGCGAGGAGCTGATGCTCGAGCCGCGCGAGATCGCATGGCAGGCGCCGGCCACCCAGGTGGTCCGTAAAGCAGCCTAGGGGATGTCGGGTGAGCCGGGGCCGAGGGTCTTGGCTCCCACCGGTCCCGCACAATTTTCTGGATTGCCGGCCCCTTGGGGTGGGCGAACCTGAATCCTGGATTGGCCCCATCCTGGCCATTGCCGTCGCCCTATAGCCAAGGGGCGGCGGTCTTTTCTGTTTCCAGAAGCGAATCAAGAATGCCGCTGGACCCTCAGCGCCTACTTCTTCGGCGTGATGCGCTTTCTGCCCTTCTTGTTTCGAAGCGCAGGCCCACGAACCTTCAGGCGCATGAAATCGCTCCGACCTTCTGCGGTCACCACGATCAGCACGTAATGCGCGCCAGGCACTGTGCCCGCCGTAACCGTAAGCGGCGCAGTCCTCGCTCCAGCCGGCACGATGATCGTGTTTGCTCGAAAGGCGGGAGGGATCAGGTCGTTCAACCGGACGGTTGGAGGTGGCAGGAGCGTTCTAGGTATGGGTTCAAAGCAGAGGTAGTAGTCCACTTTGATTTGGCCCCCGGTCGCGCGCAAATGGTAAAGCGACAGGTCGAGGTCCCACGTTTTCGTTTCGCCCCCTGCGATCTTGTGTGGTGGTACCTGCGGAATGGGAATTCCATCGCAGATGATGATTCTTCGTTTTTTGTGCCCCGGGTTATCAGGCATAGTGATTTCCCCCTTGGCCTGAGCATAGTGGAAAGCGGCAACTATGTCAAGGTGTTGATCAGATTTGCCATCCAATGGGCCGCCTGTTCGGGGCTGTGGGCGAGACCAAGCGACCTTGCGTCTTCGTAGGCGTCAGAACCGAAAGCCATCCTGAGGTTGGCCTCCAGGTTCTCCAATCGCCTGCGTTCGGGAGGGCTCTGAGAGCCGCCCAGATCCCGTGCTGCCCGCTGTGCGCTTCCTAACGCCTCTGCTGCCTCTGGCACCCGGCCCAGCGTGGTGAGCGTCTCCGCCGAGGTCAGGAGAGCACTGCAGATGCCGGCCACGTCCCTGGCCCTGAGTCCGGCTTCAAAGGACCGCTGAAGGTGGTCGAGAGTATTTGACAGGTGTCCTTCCAGGAGTTCGAGCTTGGCAAGGTTGGCATGGCCATGGCATTCTCCACTATGGTCCTCGTGCTCTTGCGCAATTTCGATTCCCTCTTCCAAAGGAGCCCTGGCGCTTTCGGGGTCGTCTGAGTCGGACAGCACCCACCCCAGGTTGATTAGGGCATTTCCAAGACGCCGGCGCAAGCCCTGCTCCCTGAAGAGCGCCACGCTCTTGGACAGGACCTTTGCGGCCTCACTGGTGTGTCCTTTCCCTCTTTCGACCATTCCCAGGTTGCTCAGCGTAGCCGCGAGGCCCGTCTTGTCTCCAAGTTCCTTCCAAATCGGCACACATTCCCTGAACCCCGCCCCAGCCCGATCCAAATCTGACTCGCGCATGGCGAGGATCGAGAGCAAGTTCATGGACCGGACCCTTAGCTGGGCTTCGGCGCCACTCGAATCTAGAGCTGTTTCCAACCAGGTTCGGGCCACCGAAGTGTAGCCTCGCTGAATCCAAAAGAGGGATAAGCGGTAGAGCAGTTCGAGCTGAGGAGTGTGGTCGGTCCCCCGCGATAGGGTGGCGTGCATCGCGAACGTGAGGTTGTCGAATTCTTGCTCGATCCGGTCGAAGCTGGCCGCATCAGGCTGGTGCTCTGTGGGTCCGGCGAAGCCGGCCGTCAAGCGATCGAACCAATCCCAGAGCCGACCGATCAAAGCCTCTTCTTCGCCACTGGACCGAAGGCGCTCGTGCGCGAACTCCCTCAGCGTCTCCAGCATCCGAAAGCGGTTGAGGTTGGGTGCTCGATGCTCCATCAATACCATCGAGCGCTCCACAAGACCCTGCAGATGGTCGATGACAGGTCCATCGACGCCAGTGCCTCCGCAAATGTCTTCTGCCATGTCCAAGCTGAATCCGCCGCGGAACACCGCCAGCCGCAAAAACAACACGCGCTCGGACTCTGGAAGCAGGCTGTAGCTCCACTCCACTGTGGCCAATAGGGTTCTATGCCGGTCAGGTCCTTGTTGCCTGCCTGCGAGAAGTCGAAATCGATCTTGGAGCCTCTCCTGAATCTGACTCGGGGTCATGACCCTGACACGAGAGGCGGCGAGCTCGATCGCCAGTGGCAGGCCGTCCAGCTTCCTGCATATGTCCGAGATGGCCTCAGCATTGCTACGAACAATCTGAAATTCCGGATCGACTTCATGGGCTCGCTCGGCAAACAACCTGCCAGAATCCGAGGCCAAGAGCCTAGAGGCAAGACCTCGCTCGGCCGCCCCTGCCAACGCCATTCCTGGCACCAAGTAGCTTTGCTCACCGGGAACATTCAGGACTTGGCGGCTCGTCGCCAGTATGTGAGACTGTCTGGAATTGGCCAAGAAAGCGCGACAGAACTCGGCGGCTTGTTCCAGAACGTGCTCGCAGTTGTCGAGGACGAGCAGAAGCTGCTTGCCCCTGGTTTCAAAGAGCAAGCGTTCGGCAGGTGAGTCTGCAGCCGACGGAGTGCACAGGACATCTGCAATTCGTGTTTCCACGTCTGCTCTGGCGGGCAAGGGCGCAAGGTCCACAAACCAGGTGCCGTCGCGGAACTCGTCGATAGTCTCTGCGGCGGCGGCCAAGGCCAATCTTGTCTTCCCAGATCCTCCGGCGCCCACGAGGGTCAGGAGCCGATGTCCCATGAGATCGCGTACGGCGTGCAGCTCGGCGTCCCTCCCAACAAAGCTGGTCAACTGGACGGGCAGGTTGTTGGGCCGAATGTCCACCGACCTTAGCGGCGGAAAGCGCTGTCCCAAAGCAGCATGCTTAACCTGAAAGGTTCTTTCAAGCCGAGAGAGGTCGCGAAGCTTGTGCTCCCCCAGGTCTTCAAGCGTCACGGACGGCGAGAGTCCGTCTCGGGCGAGCTGCTCCAAAGCATGGCTGATAAGGATTTGGCCGCCGTGGCCAATGGCGCGAAGCCGCGCGCACCGATTCACGGAAGGGCCGTAGAAGTCGGCGTCCCTGAGGCCAGGGTCCCCGGCATGGAGGGCAATGCGAGTCGCGATCGGAGTCTTCGTCGGCCATTCCATGCCACCGATGGCTCGCTGGACAGCGATTGCGGCCTCGATGGCGTCGTTGGGCCTCGAAAAGACCGCAAATTGACTATCACCCTCGCCCCGTTCCTTGAGGATAGTCCCGTTGAACTCAGGAAGGAGCCGATCGAAGATTGCGTCGTGCGCCGCCATGGCCGAGGCCATGGCCTCAGAATCCTGCTCCCAAAGCTTGGTGCTGCCCTCCACATCCGACATGAAGAGCACAACGACACCGCTATTTGAAGTGAAGTTAGGCATGAACTTGGCCCAGTTCGCCCATTTTGCCATGGAACGTCGTGGGACGCGGAAAATCGCGAGGCGGGACGAGCGTCGGGCGATGCGAGAATCATCCCCCTCATCCGGTCCGCTGACGCTCACCGAACTCTCCCACAGATGGAGAGGTGGTTTCGGAACCCGGCCCCTACTCCCTACGAAAGGCGGCGCGGAATGGCTGGCCGCGAATACCTTTTGCCTTGGGCTCCTCCGGAGGCGCCTCATCGTCCGGCACGCCCCCTTCCGGCTTGTCGTGGCCCTGCCCGGGCCGATACGCCTTGCCGGTCTTGCTTAGGGCCACAAGACGATCGAATTCGCCGGCGTCCTTGGCCTTGGACCGCGCGTCGTCGTAATGTACTTGGCCCTTCTCGACCAAGTAGGCCAGCGATTGGTCCAAGGTCTGCATCTTCTGGCGTGCGCCCGTCTGGATCATCGAGCCGACCTGATAGGTCTTGTTCTCGCGGATCATGTTGCGGATCGCCGACGTGGCCACCAGTGATTCGAACGCGGCCACGCGCCCTTTGCCGTCCGAGCGCTTGACCAGGGTCTGCGAAATGACCCCGACCAGGTTTACCGAAAGCTGCATGCGAATCTGCTGCTGCTGGTGGATAGGGAAGACGTCCACGATGCGGTCCACGGTCTGGACGGCGTCCACGGTATGCAAGGTCCCAAAAACGAGGTGGCCGGTTTCAGCCGCCGTGATCGCCAGATGAATGGTCTCAAGGTCGCGCATTTCGCCGACGAGAATCACATCGGGGTCTTGACGAAGCACGTACTTGAGTGCGTTGGCAAAGCTGTTGGTGTCCACGTCGAGCTCACGCTGGTTGATCAGCGCCTTGTGGTCGCCGTGGACGAACTCAATCGGATCTTCGACGGTCACGATGTGCGTCGGCTGCGTCCGGTTGATGCGGTCGATCATCGCCGCCTGCGTTGTTGACTTGCCCGAGCCCGCTGGCCCGGTCACCAGCACAAGTCCGCGCGGGCGCTCGATATAGTCGAAACATGCGGCGGGGAGGTTGAGCTCCTCCATCGTCTGGATGCGGTAGGGAATGACGCGAAACGCCGCCTGAATCGCGCTTCGCTGCTGGTAGAGATTCCCTCGGAAGCGGGCATAGCCCTCAATTTCGAAAGCAAAGTCCAATTCAAGCTCTCGCTTGAATCTCTCGGCCTGGTCCTCTCGAAGAAGAGACCCAAGGGCCTCGAAGAACTGGTCGCCGTCGAAGTGAGGCGCTTCCTCGACCTCGACCAAGTCCCCGTGGATTCGGAAGTAGAGCTTGCCGGTATCGGACTTGACGTGCAGATCCGAGCCCCCGAGCTCGACGCACTTTTTGAGGAAGGGCTCAATGCGGAGCAAGGGCCACCTCCACAAGTCCGAGATTCATGCAACGGCGCTGAAAATCCGCAGGGCTCGACGTCTTCGCGAGGGCGTGTTCATAATCGATCAGGCCCTTCTTCAGGAGTTCGATGAGGCTGCCGTCGAGGGTCTGCATGCCCAAGCTCGCCCCCGTTTGAATGTCCAGGTAGACCTGGTGGGTCTTCCCCTCGCGGACAAGCGTGCGGATGGATGGCGTAGCCACTAACACTTCAAACGCCGCCACGCGGCCCTTCTGATCCTTGGTTGGGATCAAAGTCTGTGAGATTACGGCCTGAAGGGTCACGCTGAGCTGGGTGCGTATCTGCGCTTGCTGGTCTGGCTCAAAAACGTCCACGATTCGGTCGATGGTCTGTGCCGCGTCCACGGTGTGGAGCGTGGACATCACAAGGTGGCCGGTTTCAGCCGCCGTGATCGCGAGCTGGATTGTCTCAAGGTCGCGCATTTCGCCGACCAGGATCACGTCTGGGTTCTGGCGCATCACGTGTCGCAGAGCGTCGGCGAAGGAATGGGTGTCGGTGCCCAGTTCCCGCTGATTGATGATGCTTTGCTGATCCTTGTGGACGTATTCGATCGGGTCCTCGATCGTCATGATGTGGCTGCGCTTCGCCCTGTTGATGTGATGGATCATCGCCGCGAGCGAAGTGCTCTTGCCGGAGCCCGTCGGCCCCGTCACCAGGATCAATCCGCGCGGCAGCATGCAGAGGTGCTTACAGACCTCAGGCATCTGCAGGTCGTCAATCGTGCGGATGGTGAAGGGGATAACGCGGAACACGGCGCCCAGGCTGTGCCTGTGCCAGAACATGTTCACGCGGAAGCGGGAGAGCCCGGGAACATCGTAACTGAGGTCCAGTTCCTTGAACGTGTGCAGACGTTTGTTGCGCTCGGGAGTGAGGATGCCCAGCAAGAGGGCGCGCAGTTGCTCCTCGGGCACAGGCGGATAGTCGGCGCGCCGAAGCTCGCCGTGAATCCTCATGAAGGGAGGCTCGCCTGCCTTGAGGTGCAGGTCGCTAGCCTCTTTGTCCACGAGGTCGCGCAGCAGATCGTCAATCGTGAGGCTCAAAGGTACTACTCTTGGATTATCGGCGGAGCATCTGCTTCAACTCGGAACCGACGCCGGCATAGTGCAACGCCGTCTCTTCGGTAATCACTCCCGCTTTCACATAGCGGAGCAAGCTCTGGTTCATGGTCTGCATCCCCCAGAACTCGCCGTCGTTGATCGCATGGTAGATGTCGCTGAAGTGGCCGTCTTCCACCATCTTCTGAATTGTCGGCGTGACGACCATGATCTCAAGCGCCGCGACGCGGCCGTTTCCGTCTGCTCTGGGCACAAGCTTTTGGGCGATAACCGCCCTCAAACTGTTCGCCAACCGAATGCACAAATGGTTTTTTTCGTGCGGTGGGAACATGTTGATGATTCTGTCCAGCGTCTCATATGTGCTCGACGTGTGGACCGTTGAGAACACAAGGTGGCCGGTTTCACCGGCTTGCATCGCGATGTTGAACGTGTCCACGTCACGCATTTCGCCGATGAGGATGATGTCGGGCGCTTCACGGACGACCGCGCGGAGCGCCGGCTTGAAGTCCTCGGTGTCGATACCGATCTCACGCTGCGTGATGTAAGCCTTCTTGTCTCGATGAACGAATTCGAGCGGGTCCTCGACGGTGACGATATGATGCGCCCGCATCTGGTTCATCAAGTCGATCATCGCCGCCAGCGTCGTGGTTTTGCCGCAGCCCGTAGGTCCCGTGACGAGCACGAGCCCGAGTCTATGCTTGCAGAACTCGCGCAGGACCGGTGGGAGGCCCAAATCCTCGATGGAGAGGATGTTCATGGGGATGATTCGGCAAACAATGCCCCAGGTGCCGCGCTGCATGTGGATGTTGGCGCGTACGCGGCAGTTTTCGCCGACGCTGAACGCGAGGTCCATCTCCATGTGGTCCTCGAACTTGCGGCGTTGCTTCTCGGTCATGATCGACGAGATCATGCGAATGGCGTTTGGCGCATCCACGACCGGAAAGTCGCCGGGAAGCGGCTTGATCAGCGAGTGCTGCCGCATCGTTGGAGGCGCTCCAACTTTGACAAAAACGTCGGATGCCTTTTCGTGAAAGCCAATGTCGATGAGTTCGTGAAGCGTTACGCTCGCAGGGTCTCGCATTCCAGTATCCTAAGTGTTCTTGGGCTGAAGCTAGCCGCCAGGCCGCCGTCCGCGCAGGAGGGCCAAGTATACCAAGACGCCTGCCGCAACACCTGCCGCCCCGATCGCAGCCCACACGAATACGGGGAGCGTTGCCTGCCCGTTGGACGGCTTTTCGGGGGCCTTTCGTTCGGGTTTCCCGGTCGGGATGACGACCTTCTGGGCGTCCTGAGTTTTGAGGCCGATACGGTATTCGACCCCCTGCGGGTCTTTGTTTTCGCTTGCTTCAAGCGTGATGGAGTCATTTTCAAGCTTGCGCAATGTGGTCGCTTGGGGAACCAATCCGACGAACATAATCGAAAGGCCCTTGGCGGTGTACGGCTCGGGCGCACCCACGAAAGCTTTCACCAGCGCATCGAGCCGAACGGTACCTTGATCTTTGTTCCAGAGGCCGAAAGTACCGCATGATCCTTTGAGGAAAGCCAGTTCGGGCTTGCCGGGATCGATTTGGTCCTTGCGCAGCGCGAGACCGTTGACCGGAGAGCCCAAATAGCCACCTATGGCGAGGATTTGCCTCTGCAGAAGGTCGGAAGGATAGTCCGGGTGAAGGACCGAGACCTCGACCAGATCGCCGCCGGTCGCGTGCTTTCTTACGACGATCATCACGTCCGGCCGAACGTTCGCGAACGGCTTGGGCTGCCCGCCCTGTTGGCAGAAAACCATTGCGGCGGCAAAGAGAACGGGCACGGTGAAGAGCTTCCGCACGAATGGGACGATACCTTTTTGGGAGATGTGGGGATGGGAGAAGGGCCTTAGCCCTTAAGCACCTGGGGTTGGGCAGCGGGAGATCGGGCAGGACAGCGGTGGCTCGGGCTCAAGCTGAAGCGGCCGGTGCATGGACTGCGGTGACTTGTCATCGCCTTCGTTCAGCCGACTTGTCGGCGCGCCAACCAGAGCCGCGAGGCCGAAGGACAACGATCCATGCAAGACAAAGAAGACCCCATCCCTCTAGAGCCAAACCGAGACCGAACTCAACCATCGAACCTTCGCGTGTGCGCGCGCGTCTCTTCAAAAGGCCCTACGGAGGACCCGTTTCCTAACCGAAAAGACAACCGGAGTCCGGGAATTGACCTAGGTTGGAGAAATCCCCTCGACCTTTTCGGCGTAGTTGAACAAAGACCAGTTATAATGGCGATTCGATCACGATGTCACAAGTGAACAAAGCACCTCACGAAGGCGAAAACGGCGAATTGGGAACCGCTGTGCTGTTGACGCCCGAAGGCTATAAAGCGCTCCACGACGAGCTGGAGTATTTGACGCTGTATAAGCGGCCAGAAATTGCCAACCGCATCCGCGAGAGCCAGGAACACGGCGAGTTCAGCGAGGACAACAATGAGCTCGATGAAGTCAAGTTTGAGCAGGCCATCGTCGAAGGGCGGATCATTGAGCTTAAAACGATCTTCGGGACAGCCCAGGTCCTCGAGCCCGGATCGATTCCCACCGACCACGTCGGCATCGGCTCGGTGGTTTCCATTCGAGACGAGGAGTTCGGTGACGAGTTCAAGGTCAGAATGGTGACCAGTATCGAAGCCAACCCGAGCAAGGACCTTATCAGCGCCGATTCCCCCATGGGGGTGGCGTTGATGGGCGCGACCTCGGGCCAAAAGGTGATGGTCCAGGCGCCGGACGGCTTGCGAGGGTTCCTGGTGCAGGGAATCACACGCTAGCGGGCAAGGTTCGCAGAAAAGTCCCGCCGGTGCTTCCGCGCGGGGGGCCTTTCCATGGTATCATGATCGCTCCCCACTCTTCTCCGAGGGGCTTAACGCTATGTCAAAACCAGGTGGAACCGCGCCTCAAGCGCCCGCAAGCATCCCGATCCCAAAGAGCAAGAAGGGATTGGGCGGCTTCTTTGGCGACGTTTCGCGAGAGCTGAAGAAAGTGCACTGGCCGCCCGTACACGAGACCAACCGGTTGACCGGGGTGGTGCTCGCCGTCGGCCTGTTCCTCATCCTCTTGTTGTTTGGCCTGTCTGAAGTCACCGCCATGCTGTTGAGCCTGATCACCAAGGGGCGAGTTTAGCCATGCCGAAGACTTGGTACGCAGTCCACACCATCGCGGGCCACGAGAACCGCGTGCGCGACGTCCTGACGCGACGGGCGCAGGTCGAGGGACTCTGGAACATCGACATCTTCCAGGTCCTGATCCCAACCGAGCGCGAGCTGACCACGCGAGGCGGCAAGCGTGTGGAGGTCGACCGCAAAGTTTTCCCCGGATACATCTTGGTTCAAATGGCGCTGACCGATGAGACCTTCAAGCTGGTCAAATCCACGAGCGGCGTAACCGGGTTCGTCCAGAGCGGAAACAAGCCGGTTCCGCTGGAGGAATACGAGGTTCAGCGCATCATGAAGAACCTCGAGACCAGCAAGGAAGCGCCGAAGGCAAGCTGGAGCAAGGGCGACGCGATCCGCGTGGTTGAAGGTCCATTCTCCGATTTCACTGGCCGCATCGAAGAGGTCAACACCGACAAGGAACGCCTCAAGGTGCTCATCAACATCTTTGGCCGCGATACCCCCGTCGAACTGGAGTACTCTCAGGTCGAGAAGTTGTAGGAGGGTTTCGATGCGGCTTTTTCCCAGATCCAGCCGGTTTTCCGCCGGTTTGGCAGCCTTGTTCCTGTTTCCGGCCAGCCTGCTTGCCTGGCATGATGGCGGCCACATGACGGTCGCCGAAATCGCCTGGCGAAAGATGACACCGGCAGCGCGCTTGGTCGCCCAGAGGCTGGTTCAAACGGGCGCCGACGAGCGAACGAACACGTTCGCCACCGCGGCCTGCTGGGCCGATGACCACAAAACCCCTAAGGACGGGCCCTGGCACTATCGCGATACCTTTTTTCGGGCAGACGGCAAGAAGACTGACCTGAAGCCCGATGAGGAGAACGCCGTCTGGGCCCTGGAGAAGTTCACCAAGATGCTGGGCGACAAGAGGGCTTCCGACGGCGACCGAGCCCAGGCCCTGCGGTTCGTGCTCCACATCGTCGGCGACCTTCATCAGCCGTTGCACTGCGTGGCGCGCGTGACCGAGGAGAACCCGAAGGGGGATCGTGGCGGCAACGACTTCCGCGTGCTCGCGCCAGAGAACATGGAGCCGCGCCCGCGCAACCTCCACTTCTATTGGGATATGGCGGGCGGGCTGTTCACGAAGGTCGAGCGCCCGATGAGCGCGGAAGGGCAGACGGTGATCGCAAAGTGGGCGGACGGCGCCGAAGCTATTTATCCGCTGGACAAGCACCGAAGCGCGGCTCGCGACCTTAATTACGATCGATGGACCGAGGAGGGCCTCGCTCTTTGCAAGAAACAGGTCTACGACTTGGTGCCGGGAACTGTCCCATCGCCGGAATATCAGGCAGCCTGCCAAAAGACCGCGAAGGAGCGAATTGCGCTTGCCGGTTACCGCCTCGCCAACCTGCTGAACAGGCTGCTAAAGTAGCTCGTCGTCTAGCCCCTCCCTTGTTTTTCGCTCCGGCGGAAAATGAGGGAGGGGATGGGGTGGGAGACTTAGGTCGGCAGAAGCCTGCAGTCACTAGGAACTACGCCCGAAATCTCCACGAAAGTCCACGTCTTCCAGCTCCTGCTCGTTGACCCCGAGCCTGACTATCCGGTCCAAATGGGCCTCTACAACCGCCCGCGCACCGTGATCTCCGGTTAGTTTGAGGAGCTCAAGCTTGAGATCGGGAGGGAACAGTACCGGATTGCCCGCGCGGTCCCCATGGTGGGGCACGACGATGGCGTCGCACGAGCCCAATTCCATGATCTGGCGTAGCGTGGATTCCTGAATCCAGGGCATGTCGGCTGGCACGATAAGTGCGGCTTCCTCGGGGTGCAGGGCTTCGGCCGATGCAGCAATCGTGGAGCCCATCCCGTCCCGGAACGCGGGGTTGTGGACGAAGAAGAGGCCCAGCCCCTCCAGAGCCGCATGGATCACTTCCGCCTCATGGCCCGTGGCCACCAGGACTCGCCCAACGCCTGCACGGGTCAGTGTTTCAGCCACATGTCGAACCAGAGGTTTCCCGTTCCAGTCATGGAGGAGCTTGTTGCTGCCTGCGAACCGGCTGGAGCGCCCTGCAGCAAGCAACACCGCAGCAACGGGCGGCGCTTGCTTCATGACTGGGTTATCACGGCTGATCGCCGAGCAGACACAAGTTCCGCTGCGATGCTCAGGGCGATCTCGTCCGGCGTCTTGGCGCCGATGCTCAGGCCGATTGGAGCGTGGATGCGTTCGATTTCTTCCGCGGTGAACCCAGCCTCGCTTAGGCGCACAACTCTCTCAGCGTGAGTCTTCTTGCTTCCCAGTGCGCCGATGTACCGAACCGGGCTCCTGAGCAGGACGTGCAGCGCGGGGTCGTCGATCTTGGGGTCGTGGCTGAGCAAGACGGCGTAGGTGTCCTCGTCGAGAGCGAGTTCGCCAAGGGCCTCGTGCGGCCAAACCACCAGGCATTGGTCCGGCGAAACAGGGAACCGCTCGTCGGTGGCCAGCGCGCCGCGCGGGTCCATGACGACCGTCTCAAACCCAAGCTGCTTGGCGAAGGGGATCAGCGCCAGCGAGATGTGTACGGCGCCTGCCAGGATCAGCCGATCGGGCCGGGCCCTGTAGTGAATGAAGCCGTCCTCCAGAGCTAGGTTCATCTTGGCCCTGAGCGCCTCGGAGGCCTGGTCAACCCAACCTGGCGACACCGCTCCTATCTGCGTGCCATCACTGTGAACCAAACCATGGGAGCACTCGCCATCAGAAAGAGCGGTGACCCACGCGTAGGGCTCACGCGATTCGGATAGGACAAGGGCACGAGCCCAAACCTCAGCGTCCGCACCAGAGGGTCCAGGCGCCAACAGAACACGAACCCGCCCTCCGCAGGTAAGGCCCACCCGCCAAACCTCATCGGGTTCCATTCCGGCGTATTCAAGGAACTTGGCAGGTCCACCTTCAATCACTCTCTGGGCCTCTTCGATGACCGATCCTTCGACGCAGCCCCCGGAAACCGAGCCCAGCACCAGTCCATCTTCTCGCACCGCCATCATCGATCCGACCGGACGCGGCGAGGAGCCCCAGGTCTCAACGACCGTCGCCAGCGCAGAGCGCTGGCCTGCGTTCGACCAGGTGTCGAGGCTGCGCAGAAAGTCGGTCATGGGTGGAACCAAGGAGGGATAAGGGATAGGGGATAGGGGGATTAGGGTTGCTGCGAGTTCCTTGCGCCAAACCCAATCGTGTTGTCCCTTTTCCTCTATCCTATATCCTTCGATCTCCCCTTACGCGATTTTTCCGCCAATGGGCAATTTCCGCACCCGCTTGCCGCAAGCCGCAAAGATGGCATTGGCGATCGCCGGTCCCGCTGGAGGGAACCCGGGTTCTCCCAGACCGCTCGGCGAAGCGTCAGGTCGCTCGACAAAGTGCGTCTCGATCACAGGCGCGTCCGGCATGCGAGCCCAACCGAACTCGCCGAACGTCTGCTCGTAGACGCCGCCACCGTCAATGGTGATCTGGGAGTAGAACATGGTTGCGATTCCGTCCACCACAGCGCCTTCGATCTGGGCACGAGCGCCAAGCGGATTGACCACCAGGCCGCAGTCCACAGCTGACACGATTCGGTGCACCTTGGGCACGCCGTTCTTGACCTCGACTTCAGCCACGTGAGCCACGCTCGAGCCGAAGCTGGAATAACAGGCGATGCCTCGGCCCCAACCTGAAGGCAAGGGCTTGCCCCATCCGGCCTTTTCTGCGGCGACCCGGACGCATTCCTTGAGCGTGCCGTTCTGCAACAGGTCCATCCTTGCCTGATAGGGGTCGAGCTTCGCCGCGGCGCAGAGCTCGTCGAAGAAGCACTCGGTGACGTAGCCCATGAATGTCGCATCCACGCTTCTCCATGGACCCGTTGGAACGACGCTTGGAACACCACCATTCATGCTGCCCGTGTTGGCGATCCCGTAGCCAACCTGGCCCCGGCCCCAGTTGGCGCCGCCACGGCCTCCTCCACCTGCCCTAAGGCACTGGTGGTAATACGCCACGATGCTGCTGCCGTTCACCGCGCCTTTCATGGCGTGATAGGTCATCGGGCGGTAGAAGTCGTGACGAAGATCGTCGTCGCGTGTCCAGAGCACTTGAACGGGGCTGCCGATCTGCTTGGAGATCGCAATTGCCTCAGCGATGTACTCGCTGGAGAATCGTCGTCCAAACGCGCCCCCCATCAGAGGCAGGTGGAACCTGACTTTGTCCGGGCTC
>JACRPN010000007.1 GCA_016223145.1 Armatimonadota bacterium
GGTGATGCACTTTTCCGGTTCCCCCTCCTTGACGGCAAAGTCCCTCAGAAACCGCTTCACTAAAAGAGGGATATCCTCTTTTCTGTCCCTGAGCGGCGGCACCTTCAGCGGTTTCTCGCGCGAATCGCTGCTGCTCATCAACAACGTGATTCTGGTGGTGGCCGCCGTGAGCGTGTTGCTTGGCACCTTGTATCCGCTGATCCTCGACGCGCTGAATCTCGGCAAGATCTCGGTCGGCCCACCCTACTTCGCCAGCGTATTCGTGCCGCTGACGCTGCCGCTCGCGGTGCTGATCGGCATTGGCCCGCTGACACGTTGGAAGCAAGATGAGCCGGCCAGCGTGCTGCGCCGTTCGCTGCCGTTTCTGATCGGCGCCGCCGGCGTTGGATTGGCATTGCTCTACGCACTGACCGAACACGTCAGCTTGATGGCCGGATCAGCACGGTGATCGGTGTGTGGGTGATCATCACCGCACTGCGCGAACTGATAACGCGCGCACGCAAGGGACGGGGCGGCAGCTTTGGCCTGCCGCGCGCCTTCATCGGCATGACGTTGGCACACCTCGGTGTCGGCATCTTCATTCTCGGCGTGACGCTCACCGGTGCCTATAACGTCGAAAAAGATCTGCGCATGGACCTCGGCACAACCGTGACGATCGCCGGCTATACCTTCACCTTCGATGGCGTCACGGAGGTGGCGGGACCGAACTACATCGCCAACCAAGGTCTCATGCACGTAACGCGTGACGGCCAACCTATTGCCACATTGCACCCGCAGAAACGCACTTACCGCGTGCAGACCATGCCCATGACCGAGGCGGCCATCGACATCGGCCTGTTCCGCGACCTGTATGTCTCGCTCGGCGAACCGGTCGACAACGGCGCCTGGAGCGTGCGCGTGTATTACAAGCCGTTCATCCGCTGGATCTGGGCCGGCGCGCTGATCATGGCGCTGGGCGGCGCTATAGCCGCCACCGACCGACGCTATTTCGTCACAGTACGCAGTACAAAACTGGCGGCGCGATTCGCAGCTGCGAAGGCATAACAGACATCATGACGCGCTATCTTCTACCCTTGGGTATCTTCGGCGTATTAGTTGCGCTGCTGTTCGTCGGTCTGCATCTCGATCCGCGCGAAGTGCCCTCACCGCTGATCGACAAACCGGCGCCGGCGTTCTTGTTGCCGCAATTGCATGAGCCGAACAAGACACTGTCGCGCCAGGATCTGCTCGGCAAGGTGTATCTGCTCAATGTCTGGGCCTCGTGGTGCGCCTCATGCCGGGACGAGCAGCCGGTGCTGATGCAGTTCGCGCAGACCAGGCAAGTCGAGATGTACGGTCTGAATTACAAGGACCAACGCGACGATGCGTTGCGCTGGCTGGAAATGTTCGGCAACCCCTATGTCGCCAGTGTCTCGGATACGGATGGCCGCGTCGGCATCGACTGGGGCGTGTACGGCGTCCCGGAAACCTTCCTCATCGACCGCAGCGGCACCATCCGCTACAAGCACATCGGGCCGGTCAGCCAGGCCGACCTCGACACCATCCTGTTGCCTAAAGTGCGCGCATTGCAGGGAGCACCGTGATGCCATTGCTTACCGTCCTGACGCCCCGATCGATACGACATGATCGCGGCATACTGAAGCTGCTGCGTGCGCTCTGTGCAGTTGCCGCGCTGCTGATCTTTTCCGGCACACTCGGCACCGCAAGCGCCGCCAGGCTCGATGGCATCGACCTGCCGGAACAATACGAGACCCGTTACAAGGCACTCATCGACCAATTGCGCTGCCTGGTGTGTCAGAACGAAACGCTGGCCGATTCCAACGCTGAACTCGCCGCCGACTTGCGTCGCGAAGTCCGCGAGATGATGGTCAAGGGTAAGAGCGATCAGGAGATCACTGAATTCCTGGTCGCGCGTTACGGCGACTTCGTGCTCTACAACCCGCCCGTGAAATCCACCACCCTGATGCTGTGGTATGGGCCGTTCGCCTTGCTTGCATTGGGTGTGCTGATCGCCATCATCACCGTGCGCCGGCGCGGGCGTACCGAGCCGACGACGCTCAACGCGACGCAGCACCAACAAGTTCAGGACTTACTGCGCCGGCAGGATGAGGAAAAAAATTCATGACGCTTTGGATGTTGTTCGCGGCGATGCTGGTCATGGCCCTGCTGTTCGTACTGCCGCCGTTGCTCAGGCAAGCCCGCACCCGCGGTCCGAACCAGGACGAAATCAATGTCGTCGTGCATCGCAAACGTCTCACCGAGCTGGAGGCCGATCTTGCCAGTGGCTCGCTGAACGAAGCACAGTTTGCACAGGCACGGGAAGATCTGGAGCGTGAACTGCTGCACGAACTGGCCGACGCCGCGGATACCGCAACTACGCATGCGGCACCGAGCACCGGCCGCGTCAGCGCAGTGATCGTCGCGATTGCGATCCCGCTGCTGGCGCTCGGTCTGTATTACAAACTCGGCAGCTGGCGCGCACTCGAGGTCGGCACGGCCGGTTCGTCCGTGCCCGTGCAAGAGATAGCCGACAGCGGCATGTCGAATGCGACGCCCGACGCCGCCATGTCGAACAACAACATGCCGCCCGTCGATGAAATGGTCAAACGTCTGGAGCAGAAGCTTCAGAAAGAACCCAACGATGCCACGGGCTGGCTGATGCTGGGGCGCAGCTATGTCTATCTCAATCGCTACACCGATGCGGTGCGCGCCTACGCACAGGCCGAGACCTTGACCCAGCCGCCGGATGCACAACTGTACGCCGAATATGCAGAGGCAATGGCGCTGGCCAACGGCGACAGCCTCGCCGGCGCCCCTGAACGCCTGCTCGAAAACGCCCTCGCGTTGCAACCCGACAATCCCAACGCCCTGTGGCTGGCTGGCATGAGCGCGTTTCAGAAGGCCGATTATCCGACTGCGATAAGTAGCTGGGAGATCCTGCAGAAATCCGCACCGCCCGATAGCGAACAGGGGCGGATGCTCGCCAACTACCTCGCTCAGGCGCGCGCGGGCCAACCGCTCGAAGAGATCGTCCCGCCGCGCGA
>JACRPN010000008.1:0-57118 GCA_016223145.1 Armatimonadota bacterium
TTGTGGACGCAGGAGAGGGGACGCGAGTTTGGGGATGGTGATGGCGGAAAGCCCCAACTCCCTGAAGGCATGTGCCAATGAGTTGATATGCATACAATGAGGCAGGCGGCAGAAAGGGCGGAGACGTCAACCATGGGCTTCCGGCCTCTTTCGGCGGCCGCGCTCCGTCCCTTCTCCTGCGACGACACCCTTTCCCGGTTGCCGGAGAAGCTCTCGTCGCGGGGGAGGGTGGCCCTTGGGCCGGGTGGGGGTGCTGCGCCACTTTCACCGCATCCCTGTGGCAGCCTGGCCGTGCGTTCTCTGATTGGGCCGCTGCTGCCGTGACGTAGCCGATGCCCTACACCCCCACCCTGTCCCTCCCCCGCGTCTTGGGGTGTTTCACCGCACCTTTGTGCCCGCCTGGCTGTGCGCTACCCGATAGGGCCGCTGCTGCCGTGATGTAGCCGATGCCCTTCACCCCCACCCTGTCCCTCCCCCGCGTCCAGGGGTTTTGGGGTACCTGGAAGGTTTGTGGACGCAGGAGAGGGGACGCGAGTTTGGGGATGGGGATGACGGAAAGCCCCAACTCCCTAAAGGCATGTGCCAATGAGTTGATATGCATACAATGAGGCAGGCGGCAGAAAGGGCGGGGACGTCAACCTGGTTGTGCCCCTGTTGACAAGGACGCCACGTGGTCTGCAATAATGGATCCGGCATCGGGGTTCCGGTGACTAAAACGGGCGGGATCGCCCACAAGGAGCATCGTAGTGACTAGAAGTCAATTCAAGGTGCGCTTAGCAAAGCGCATGGCAGACCCTATCTTCGAGGGAGCCGAACGCCATCTCTGGCTTATCAACGTTTTGGACATGCCTGTCGGCCTGCCCATGGATACCAATCCGCGAAAGCAGAAGATCGAAGCTGCGATCTACAAAGGTGTCGCCAGAAGTCTCCGTAACGAGGACGACTCAAGACCGAACTCGTTCCACCTGAAGAACAAAGGAATCACGGTACTTGCGGACTCCGTAAGTCGGGTGGCATCTCATGACGGATCTGAAGCCTATGAGGTGGTGTTCCAAGACGGCCGCCACGGAATTGTCGACGGGGGCCACACGTATGCAATCATTCAGGAGAACCTGGATGATTTGCGGGCTCGCGGAACACAAAATGGCGACGAGGTCGCGCTTGAGCAATTCGTGCGTGTCGACATCCTAACGGGCATCGACGATGAAATGGTTGCTCAGATTGCAGGGGGCTTGAACACTGCAGTGCAGGTGCAGCAGTCTGCATTGGCCGAACTTGACAATAAGTTCGACTGGCTCAAACGTGTACTCCGCGGTCAGCCCTTCGAGCGGGACATTGCCTACAAGGGGAATGAGGACCGGGAATACACTGTAAGGGAAGTGCTGGGAATTCTCGATCTTTTCAACATTGACGAGTTTCCGGTTGCTGAGGGAAAGCACCCGATCCGAACCTGTGCGAGCGAGTGGCGCGTTCTGGACTCCTACCTAAAGGATGAAAGGCGGTTCTCGCGCATGCAGAGCATCGTGCTCGAAATTCTGCAACTGAGAGACATCATCGCGAGCAGCATCCGCGATATTCGCAATCAGGAAGGTGGACGTGGTGGCCGGTTAGCCTGGGTCAAGAAGGCAGCGGGAACTAGGAAGTTCCGCTATATCTTCATCGGCACCGAGTCAGAGTATGAACCCTATAAGGGGGCACTCTTCCCGATTATCAGCGCCTTCAGGTGTTTCGTGAAACTGAACCCGATCAGCGACCTCTACGAGTGGAAGGTGCCTTTCCCTCAAATCGTGGAATTCTGGACTGAGATCGCGCCTCAACTAATCCAGTTGACGGTCGAAACAAGTGATGCAGTAGCCAAAAAGCCAGACGCAATTGCCAAGGCAAAATGGCACTGGCAGACGTTGGCGTCGACAGTGGAGAGCGCCTACCTCAGAAAATTCGGGGGGTAACTCGGTGTGTGGCCTGGCGAATACAAATCTCCGGGCCACACTACCTTTCCATCAGGAACTTCCTGCCTCAACACCTAAAGGTGTTGAGGCAAGCAACGACAGTTCGTAATTGACGGAATCGCAGGTGAGAACCGACTCGCTTCGGCAGAGCTTCGCCTGGATATGAACTGAACCGCGAGGCCTCGCGCGAGCTCACACCAGTCGGCAAGGCGTCGGGGCTCAAGCTAACGCTCGAGAGTTGAGTGAATCGACTAGTGGTCGAAGAGTTCGTCCAATCTCCTGAGCTGTCGCGAGTAAGATATAGTATGTCATCGGGTACCCACCGGCCACTTGTTGTCGGTGCATGAGCCTGACGTAGCGGTCAAACCTGTTCTTCTTGGCTTTCTCGTTAGGTCTCTTCCGAGGATGTGAGCCACCGAATACGTTGGCCGTTCTCTGAATCAAGACGCCACGGCTAATATCCATGTTGCGGCCATCGCGGCGTCTCTGGTTCCCGAATACATAGATGCGACAACCCAGCCATTCTACAAACTTCATCCTGCGCCGGCGAGTTTGCGGAGGTCCAGCTTTGTACATGGCGGCAGCGTCGGCCTGGTCTGAGATTGGGCCCGCGATCTGGAACATAGCGCCGATGGTGACATTCAGCCCGCCGGGGGGGCAAGGCAGCAGTAGTTGATGATAGGGGTTCCTCTGAGCCAACTGCTTCACCTTGTCTCCACTTGTCAATAACTCATCAAATGTGAGGATGATCCCGTATTGCTCACACAGGGAATCGACGGCTTTGCGCATCTCCCACCAGTTGCGAAGGCAGGCTGCCATATCTCGAAAAGCAGCTTCATCAACGTCTGCAATCGCCCGCTGCACATGAACAGATAGCCGCCCATACTCTATGACTATCTCACCAGGATCGACATCAGTGCCTGTTAACATTACATAATTGTGGCATAGGTGCTTATGCGGTTGACACAGTAGTTATAGGCCCTTGACATAGTACATGCACATCCCACACCTCATCCTTTCCCTCACCCAAACCAGGCCCTTCCTGCGAGGCGCGAAGGGCGAAGGGGGAGGAGAGATCGCAGATTTGAGATTGGAGATTTCAGATTGGGGATGGGCGAAGATCGGTCTCCACCCCTCCCGACTTCGTTCCCCTCACTACGCTCGGCGGGATCTGCGACAACCCCCTCCTTCCCGACACGTCGGGACTCGGAAGCAGTTTCGCTGCGCAAAACCAAGGAGGGGGCTACTCTGCGATGTGCGATGTGCGATGTGCGATGCGCGAAGGGCGAAGGGCGATGGGCGATGCGCGATACGCGATGCGGTTTGAGAGTAGGGAATTACACCCCGTGGTCGAGGTGTTGGGTTTCGATGCGGCGGACGGTGCGGTTCCAGGCGCGCATGACCAGCGACTCCGTGATCACCGAATCCCTCCTGAACTGAACGCCGCGCAGGATGTCGCCGGTGGTGATGCCGGTGGCCACGGCCGTGACCTCGCCAGAGGCCAAATCGTCGGTGAAGAACACGCGGTCGAGGTCGCCTCCCACCATGCGCTCGGCCCTCTCGCGCTGGCCCTCTCTGGGGAAGAGCAATCGGGCCTGCATCTCGCCTGCCCAGCACTGCGTGGCCGCTGCGGTGATGACGCCCTCCGGCGCTCCGCCGATGCCCATGAGGCCATCCAAGCCGCCATCAGGATCGAGCGCGGCCAGGGCGATGGTGATGTCGCCGTCGGTGACCAGGTGGACCCGGCAACCCACGGATCGCAGCTCGTTGATGATGGGATCGTGGCGAGGGCGCTCGAGGATGCCGATGATCATTTCACCCACGTCTTTGCCGAGAGCCTTGGCCATTTTCTTCACGTTCTCGGCAGGCGGCGCCTTGATGTCCACCACCCCTTTGCACTCCTTTCCGACCACCAGCTTGTCCATGTAGCAATCGGGCGCATGCATGAGCTTGCCCTTGCCCTCTTCGGCTGCGGCGAGCACGGCGATGGCGTTCGCGAGGCCGTTGGCACAGAGGTTGGTGCCCTCCAGGGGGTCCACGGCGATCTGGATTTTGGGGCCTTCTCCGCTGCCCACCTTCTCGCCGATATAGAGCATGGGCGCCTCGTCGCGCTCGCCTTCGCCGATGACGATGGTGCCGTCGATAGGGAGCTCGTTGAGGGTGGACCTCATGCCCTCGCAAGCGGCCTGGTCGGCGGCGTTTCGGTCGCCACGGCCCACCCAACGGGCGGAGGAGATGGCGGCGGCTTCGGTGATGCGAACGTAATCGAGATGCGGGTTGCCTATCATGTGCTGTTTTGCCCGAGCGCCTTTGGTCGGGCCAGTAATATTATGGGGCGATTCCGGGGCGGTCTGGATTGCCTCGGATGAAAAGGTGCCTGGTCTGGACGGGAAGGGGCCGGTTCGGGTACCTTTTCGGTCCGTCTGGTCCCGTCGTCTAGCGGTTAGGACATCGCCCTCTCAAGGCGAAGATCGCGGGTTCGAATCCCGTCGGGACTACCAACTTCCTTTCATGCTTGCGGCGTTGCCGAGCGGGGACACCTGGTTGTCGGGTTATCAGGTTTTCAGGTTTTCAGGTTTTCAGGTTTTCAGGTGGTGGGGTGTTCGGGTGTTCCGAGTGCGGGGTGCTGGGTTCAGGGTTCAGAGTCCAGGGTGCGAAGTATGGGGCGCGGGGCTAACGCCTATGAGCAGCGAAAGACGACTGCCGGCAAGGTGTGGTGAGGCTTCGGGAACTCGCGAAGGAGCTCGATCTGCTTCTTCAACCAAGGCATGAGGGTCTCTGAGCATCTATTGGGCCGCTCGTCTGGCTGGTATTCAGTTGCCGGCCGAGCAGGGCTTTTGTTCTGATGCGCCATCAGAGAGGTTATCCACACTCCAAAATCCCGGTCCCGTGCGTCCTTTTGGATGTGTTCGGCGCGCAAGCGCAGCTGGATTGCCGATGAGGGATTGGATCAAGTCGCTTCGTCCGTTGTGGATTTCGCTGGGAATCGCCGTCGTGATCTACGGCGGTAGTTACCTGCTTGCGCCCACCTATTTGGGATACTTCAGCCTATATTTCCCTAACACATCGGCAACCCCGATGCTGCTGGCAGGCATCCGGTCTTCGGCAGAGTCGGACCAAGGCGCGGTGAGGAATTTCGGTGGGGCGCTGCTGTCGCCGTTGGTGGGCTCGGGGACACAGACGGCGACGGGGATTTTGGAGAGCACGGCTTGCGCGCGAGAAGTCGTCCGGAAATGTGGTCTCGTCGAGCGCTGGAAGAAGAAGGAGGGGGAGGCGGTCGAGGAGTTCAAGGACAGCCTGTCGGTGACGGTGGAAAAGAGCGGGTTCCTAAGGGTGGAGATCACCGGAGAATCGCGCGGGCTCTGCGTCAAGATGCTGGACGTCATGTACGGCTTTTTGAATCGCCGCGCAGAGGCCATGACCATCAACGTCAGCCAGAAGAACAGGGAGTTCGTCGAGAAGCGGTACGACCTGGCGGTGAAAGAGGTGGACAGTCTGCAGGGCGGGCTGACGCAAATGCTCACCGACTTTCGGCTTGCCGGTTACGATGAGATTCAGGGAAAATACCTATCCGCAAGGAGCGCCATTTACGACGCAAAGGTTCAGCTCAAGGTGGCGCAGGCGGTCCTGGAAATCAACAAGAAGGCCCTCAAACAGCTCATCGAGCTAAGCCAAGATGAGGAGACGAGCGTGTTCGCCCTTCCTTATGTGAGCGGCAACCTTTCGGGGCTCGCCGGCGCGCTTGAGTCCAAGCGGATTGCCCTTGAGACGGCGATGACCAAGTTCACGAACAGCAGCGTGGAAGTACAAATGGCCAAGCGCGATCTCAACCTGACGAAGCGGTTTGCCGACGAGCGGCTCAAGCTGGAAGAGGATGCTTTGAAAGAGGACTTGACGCCGCAGTTCCGCGACGCGCGCGTACAGTTCGAGACGCTCAAGGTGACGCTTGCCCAGAACGAAGAGGTGCTGGCGAAGTACGAGGAGCTGATGCCGGTCTCGGCGACGCAGTACGCCAAGCTTGAGCGGGCAAAGCAGACTTTCAATGCGGCGATGAGCCAGATGGGCGCCTTGCGCGGGGAGCTCGAAATAGCACGGATTGCAGAAGAGCGCGATCCTTCGCGGTACGAGATCCTGGATGAGCCCCAGACCCAGTGGAAGCCGGTGGGACCCCGGCGCGCACTTCTTGCGGGGATCGGCTTCATCGGGGCGATGTTGATCTTCTATTGGCCGACAATCCGAGCGCGGATGCGAGAAGTGGACGCCTAGTCGCCTAGGGTGCTCCAGGGGTATTGGTTTAGGGTGCCTGGCCGACCCATGAAGGCTGCTCGTTAGGGCGCTGGGCCGCACACTTAGGCTTGGCGGTTCATTTTGGGCTGCGGCGACCTCTCGCCCCTTTGGATCAGCCGGCTTGTCGGCGCGGCTTGCCCACCTAGGGGCGAAGGACAAGTCCGCCTCCCTATAAAGCGCCGCTCAATGCCCAATGCCCTAATGCCCTAATGCCCTAATGCCTCGAAACGGACCACAGCACGCGAGGACTTCGTCTCTAGTTCCCCGAAGAGCCGGACCTCAGCCCTTGCTGGCTGGTGCGGGAGGTGCTGGTTCCCTCGGCTTCGCGGGCTACCGCGAAGGTGGGCGGCGCGATCCCGGCCGAGCGCTCGATCGCGGCGATCATGTCGGCCGCCTGACGCTCTCGGGTGTGCCGAGAAGCCGCACTGCTGGAGCTTGCCGCAAGTTTCTCTCTGAGGATCGGGTCTTCGATCAAGCGGGTGACCTTGGCCGCCAAGTCATCCGGATCGCCGGCCGCAGCGCAGATCCCGGCTCCTTCGCTCAGGATAAGTTCCTCGGCCTCGCCCCTCGGTCCGCAATAGAGAATGGGCAACCCGTAGGCCATCGCCTCAAAGATCTTGCTGGGGAGCACGGTCGAGAATAGTGGGTCGGCCTTGAGGTGGACCAGCGCCACGTCGAGCAGCCTCCAATAGTCGCCGATCTCCGATTTGGGCAAGTTTGGAAGGAACACCACGTTATCAAGGCCGCGCGCTTTGGCTTCCTGAATCAGTTCCTGCCGCTGTGCGCCGGCGCCGACGAAGAGGAAGCGGATCCGGCTGTCGCCACGCAGCGCATTGGCGGCTTCCAGAGCATTGCCCAGGTCGTGCGCCATGCCGTGGGTGCCGATGTAGCCGACCACGAACTTGTCCTTGAGACCGAGCGACTCCGCCAGAGCCGGACTGTAGGGGCGCTCTTCGATGTGCCCGATATCCACGCCGTTGGGGATCACCTTGATCTTGTCCGGCTGAATCCCTCGCCGCGTCAGGTCCTCCTTGAAGGCGTTGGTGAGCGCCACGACCGTGTGGGAGTCCCGATAGAGCTTGAGCTCAAGCTTCTCCACGAACCTGAGGACCCGCTCGCTTTTCATCGCCCCGACTGCACGGATGGAAGCAGGCCACAGATCGCTCAATTCGAAGACGAATGGGATGCGCTTGAGACCCGCCAGAATTCTGCCCGCGACGGCGCAGAAGAACTGGGGCGAGGTTGCGACCACGACGTCTGGCCGCTTCATGAACGCGCCGCAGCAAACTGCGGAAACCATGAACGACATGAAATCGAGGATGCGCATTTTCACGCCGCTATTCGGGGCGATCAGCGTCTTGACGCGGATGACTTTGATGCCGTCGATAACCTCGCGGTGCAGCCAGCGGTTCTTGTAGCCGGCATACACCTTGCCCTCAGGGAAGTTGGGAGCGCTGGTCAGCACGGTCACGTCGTGGCCCCAAGACACCCAGTAGCGCGCCCTTTCATGAACCCTCGATGCCGCGGCGTTCGTTTCAGGTGGGTAATTGTCTGCCAGGAACAAGATCTTCATATGGGAGTCGATCCGCAATGCTCGCTACAAAGACGATTCGTAAGGCCCCATCGCCTCGGAGGCAAGAGCTTACCAGCGGCCTCTTGTTCTTGTATTGGCAGACTTAACAGACCGCGCTAGGGTTCCAGGTTGGAACTTTGGCGCACAAACGTTGCGCGAGTGACTTCGACAGCCTCCGAAAACGGTATGGGTGAAAGCCTTCCGCTCCCTGCTGCTTCCAGAAATGCGACGAGGCTGGCCTGCTGCCCCTTATCTTGGGATTTGGTCTTGTAGCGCGAAAAGCCGGCCCAGCCGTAGGGTTCCAAGGTACGAAAGTTATCAAGTACCGCCACCCGTCCGCCGCAAAAGACCTCGAGCCTCTCTTTGGGATAGGAGCGATGCCCGTTGCTCAGATACTGCAGCGTGGCGACCGACCCATCCTCAAACCGCAGGTGCATATGGACGGAGTCCGGTGTCGGCGGGGATGTGCCGCCCAGGTCCTGCCTCGTGACGCTGACGATCGGGGCGCCGGCGAGATGCCGCAGAAGGTCCACGAAATGGCACGCCTCGCCGATGATCCGGCCGCCCCCGACCGCTGGGTCTTGCGTCCAGTGATCTGGCGGGATAGCCCCCGCGTTGACCGTCATGGACAGAGCTTTGGGCTCGCGCAGCCGATCAAGGGCAGCCTTGAGACGGACCACGTGCGGCGAGAATCTCCGGTTGAAACCGACCATCAACTGGCCGCCCAGTTCCCGGGTCTCCTCGTAGGCGGCAATCACGGCTTCGAGCTGATCCTCGTCGATCGCCAGCGGCTTTTCGACATATACGTGCTTTCCGGCCCTTAGGCCACGGATCAAAAGCGGCGCATGGCTGGCGTGGCGTGTGGCGATCACGACCGTGTTGACCTGCGGATCGCCGAACACCCTCTCAAGGTCGGTGGTGGCCTCGGAAAACCCATAGGTCGTCGCCGCCTTCCTTGAGGAAACGCCGCTGCTGGCCGCCACCACTCTGCGCACGACGTCGGCCTCTTTCAGCGTGGGCAAATGCACGGATCGTGCATACAGCCCCGCGCCGATCATCGCCACTACGGGCTTGCCCGAAGGAATCGGCCCCGTGGGTGCAAGCTCGACCCACCGTCCGAGCAGGGAATCGTCGGGCCGAACGTCGGGCTTGGCGTATTCCAGCAGCACCCCCAGCGCGCTTTTGTCCGAGGTGATCAGATCATAGGCCCTGGGGGCATCGGAGAGTGGAATCCGGTGAGAGATAAGGGGTGTGACTTGGACCGATCCAGAGGCCGAAAGGTCCAGGAACGCCTCGAAGTTGCGCTGGGCCGTCCAGCGGACGTGGGAGATCGGATAGTCATTCCCGCACTCTTCATAGCTCGAGTCGTACCTTCCGGGCCCATAGGAGCACGACACCTGGAAGCTCAGCTCCTTGTGGTAGAAGTCGTTCCGGTTGAGCTCGAGCCCGGTGACGCCCACGAGCACGATCCGGCCCTTCTTGCGGCACATGTGCGCGGCTTGACTGATCGGCTCGGAAGAGGCTGTGGACGCCGTCACGATCACGCCGTCCACCCCCCGCCCCCGCGAGAAGTGCTCTGCGGCCACGGCAGGGTCCTCGCCCGGTTGGAGCTGTAGCGCCTCGACGCCCAACGACCTCGCCAGGGCGCAGCGCTCAGGGCTCAAATCGAGGCCCAGCACCCCGCAGCCGTTCGCCTTGAGAGCCTGGCAGGCGATTTGGCCCAACAGGCCAAGGCCCGTCACAACAAAACGCTCGCCCAAGGTCGGCTCGGCAAGCCGCACGCCTTGAAGCGCGATCGCGCCAAGCACCGCGAAGGCGGCAGCCTCGTCGGGGACACCCTCCGGAACCTTGGCGCAAAGGTTTTTGGGAACGCAGACGATCTCGGCGTGGCTGCCGTTCGAGACGACCCGGTCGCCCGGTTGAAACTCCGTGACCCCGTCCCCCACCGCCAGCACGACGCCCACATTGCAGTAGCCGAGCTGCATAGGCTCGTCGAGACGCGTGCGGACCGCCTTGATCGTCGCCGCCCAGCCGTCGGTTTTCACCTTCTGCAACATCTGCTTGACGCGGTCCGGGTGTTTTCTGGCCTTGGCAAGCAGACTGGCCTTCCCGAATTCGACGAGCATGCGCTCGGTCCCAGCTGAGATGATTGTCGCAGATGTTCGAATGAGCACGTGGCCGCCCTTGAGGCTGGGGCATGGCACCTCGGCAACTTCGACATTTCCGTTCGCAAGGGACTGCAGGACTTGGTTCAATCGCTCCTCAGGGGCACGGCGGCTTGCCGCAAAGATTCCGTCATTCTATCTGAGGCCGCGCCTTTCGGTCTGTTCAGGGGCCTTCCGGGTGCGTCTCCGGGGAACAGAGGTCCAGGAGCATCTTGCGGCTCGCTTCCAGCGGCTTTTCGTCGGTGGTGACCTTTGCCGCATAGGCGAGAGCGGAGGAGGACAGCTTATTCCACTGCTCGCGATCCATGTCCATCAGGCTCTGGAGCGCCGCCTCAAACTTCGATGGTTCCGCAAGCGGCAGGTCCCAGCCGACTCCCAGCTCTGCCAGGTTGCGCCAGGGGGTCTGGTCGCTGAGGAGCACAGGGCACCCGGCGGCAAAGGACTCAAGGATCACGTGGCCGAAGTTCTCGCCTCGGGTTGGAAAGAGAAAGACGTGGTGCGACGCAAACGCCGCCAAAGCTTCCTCATGGGGGATCGGGCCGTGGAAGGTGACTTGGCAGTTCTCGGGCAGCTCCGAGGCGAGCGTGCGGCAAGCCGCCGTGTAGGAAGGGTCTTCAAAAGGCCCGTAAAGATCGAACACAACCCTGCCCTGAATGTCCCGCAGCAGCTTTAGGGCATAGTCGACGTTCTTCATGGCGGAGATGCGCCCCAAGTAGACCACCCTCAGTTCTCCTGGGTTCTTCGAGGCCCTGGCATCGGAAGTCCCGGCGTTGCTCTGGATCATGGAGAGGTCCGGAGCCACGTGAACGATGACTGTTCGGACGTTCTTGCGAAGGCATCCTCGAATGTCGTCTCTTTCGTATTCGCTGGAGGCCTGCCACACGAGGTTCTCGTAAAGACCGATAAAGCGCACGACCCCAAGGAACAGCCTTTTCCGAAGTCCGCGCAGCTTGAGTGCGCCTGAAGAGAATTCGCCTCGCGGGGCAATCACCGTCGGGGTCTTGGGAACCAACCCGTAGCGCCGCAGGAAGAGGAAGGGGATCGTGGTCTGGCGATGAAAGAAGCTGTTCAGATACACCGCGTCAGCGGAGACCTGACGGATGTAGCGTCTCAGCCTCCACGGGGCGAAATCCCAATCGCGCAAGTACAGCACCTGGGCGGCGCCGACGCGGGTCCACTGTCTGACGGGCACGTTTTCGTAATCTTGAGCAAGTCCGTAGTCGTGGCAATGGGTGATCACCCGAAAGTCGAACTGGTCCGAAAGCCTCTCGATGAGCGTCGAGACGGAGCGCACCGGGCCCCCCGAGCGGTAGCCGGGCAGATAGTGCGGGCAAAGGACAAGGACGACCGGCTTCTTCATCAGCGTTTTGGGGCTTGTACCTCTTCTTGCTTTGCTTCGGCTGAGCCCGAAGGACGGCAAAGCGATGCGAAGAACTCCCTTGCCCTTTGAACGGGTTGCGGATCGGTGCAAATGCGCTCGGCATAGCTTCGAGCCCTTTTGCTGAGGGCGCGCCATCCCGCGTCATCCAGGTCCAGCACCGACTGAAGCGCGGCCTCAAAGGCCTCCGGCCTGTCCAGGGGAAGATCCCAACCGACTCCCTCTGCTTGCAGGTCCCGCCACGGGGTTCGGTCGCTCAGCAAGACGGGGCACCCGGTCGCGAGAGACTCGACGATCACGTGGCCGAAGTTCTCGCCCCGAGTTGGGAAGAGATGAAGGTGGCTCTTCTGCAGGATAGCCATCGCCTCGGCGGGGGTCTGCTGGCCGAGCAACTGCACCCGAACGTGCGCAGGCAGAGCCCGAATCCGGCGCTTGATCGCGGCCTCGAACGCCGAATCCGAGAGCCTTCCGACGATGCTCACCCTGACGTTGCCCCTGACGTTCAGGAGGCGGTCCAGAGCGAAGTCCAGGTTCTTCTTTGGCGTGACCTTGCCGATGCACGCGATGTCGGCTTCGCCAGGGCGCTTCGGCGCACGGGCGCCGTCATCACCGGCTGAACCGGCCAAGTCCTCCCATCGCGGAGGAATGTGAAACACGGCGACGGGTTCGCGATCCCCCATGACGTCATGGATTTCGGCCTTCTCAAAGTCGCTGGAGGCCACCCAATGAACCCCTCGATAGAGCCCAACAAGTTTGGCCGCCACGGGGAAGAGCCGTTTGCGCGTTCGCTTGAGTTGCAGGGCCCCGGGAGCGAGTTCCCCGCGTGGAGCAAGGGCCACAGGAAGCGAGCCAAGCTTTCCCAGCCTTCGGAGCAGGAGCAGGTTCAGGGTCGCGAGGCGATGAAAGAAGCTGTTGAGCAGCACCGCATCGGGGCGCGCCTCACGGACGAACCTCGCCAGACGCCAAGGATGAAAGTCCTCATCTCGAAGGTACATCACGCTCGCCTTGCCGACCCGCACCCACTCGCGAATGGGCACTCCGGGATAGGGCTCCGCCAGTTTGGCGTCGTGGCAATGCGTCAGCACGAAGAACTCGAAATGGTCTCCCAGGGCCTCGATCAGGCAGGAGACCGACCGGACAGGACCCCCAGACTGAAAGCCGGGCAGATAGTGCGGGCAGAGGATCAGGACCCGCATGAAAGCAGCCTCCGATAGGCCCCTGCAACGGCGTCAATCCGGTAGGGAACCATGAACCGTTCGATCCGCTCCATTTCCGCTTCCGATGTTGGGGCACTCAACGCCTCGACAATCCTCTTCGCCTCATGGCGAGGATCGAAGCCCGTCCCGGCCGTGATCTGGAGCGCAAGGGGGTGCTCCAAGAGAAACCGGCAGGAAGCGTCGTCCGAATTGGAACAGAAGTTCAGAATGAGCTTTCCAAGCGAGGCCAGTTCGGCCACTTTGCTCGGCAGCTGCAGCCCGTTCGCGTTGCCGATGTTCACGACACCGTCCGCCTCAGAATAAGCAGCAAGGACCTCCTCACGCGGGACGACGCCATGCAGGACCACGCCCCCTGCGTATTGCGGGTTCTTGAAGTGGTCCGCGCAGTCTCGCGTCGAGCCATAGACGTGCAGGGTCGCCTCGCCCATCCCCGGCAACTCCCTGAGCCGCCGAAAGACCTCAAGCAACAGGATGGGGCTGCGCATCTTCCTGTAGAGCCGGCCCGCCACCATGAGCCTCGGACCGGCTCCCGGCTCTGCCCCAGAATGGGGCACGTTCGCAACGATTGGCGCGAGAGGAGGGATGACCGTGAGCTTGCCCGCTACGCCACGGTAGGTCCGCTCAAATGCGGCAAGTGTCTCTTGGTTCGTGACGGCGACGGAATCGGCATGGGCCAGGACCGACCTTTCTGCATTGCGGTTTCGAGTCGCGAAGAGGAGTGAGTTGTTCAGGGGGGGAGTGCCTGGGAGCGCGAACGGGTCGCCCATATCGGCGATCCACCGAATGCCGAGCCGCCTTTTCAGCGCCAGCCCCACCAGGTGTGGAGTGAACGGGTGTGAGACGCTCACAACGGCGTCCAGCTTCACCTCGCCCGCCAGCGCGAGGGCCGCTTGAAGAGCGGGGAGATAGTAGGTGCGCGCGTAGTCCGGCCACCGGAACGCCGCGCGCCACGCCCTCTGGAGCCTGTGCCACTGTCCAGTTCCGCCCGCAGGCCCATCCTGCACGTCCTGGGGCCACGACGATACCGTGCCCAGGCCCGTTCCTACGCGGAGGACCCGCACCCTCTCACGGTCTTCCTGCGATGGCGCGCCGGGGGTCTGCGAACACACCACGGCCACCTCGTCGCCGCGCTGCGCCAACCATTCGGCGACCTCACCCCATCGAAACGCCCGCGGCGAAAGGACGGGCGGGTATTTGTAGGTGACGATCAGGACCTTCAACCCGCGGCCTCTCCGGCCAATCGAGGAGGAAGGGTTCCGGGAGCGGCGGAAGGCTTGGTTGCTCGCGCCTGAAGGGCGAGGCGCGTGCGAAAGGCAAGCAGTGCCAGCGCGACGGCGAACGAGGGATAGAACTCCTCAAAAAGGCCCGTGTAGAGCGTCGCCCAGGCGACATAGGCCGACATGGCCGCCATCATCTCGGCTATTCCAGCGCGCCCCCGAAGAGCGGAAATCGCGCGAATGATGGGCCACAACACGGCCAAGATTATTAGTCCAAGCCCAACGAACCCCGTTGACATGAGCGCGTTCAGGTAGAGGCTGCTGAAGGTAGCCACGACGTCGAGGCCGATCCCATGCGCGAAGACCAGGTTCGCGTTGCCCCACCCGATGCCCGCGAGTCCTGGTTTCTGCTGCTCCGCGTAGCGATAAATATGGATTCGGTTCGAGCCCTTGAGACCCTTTTCGGCGATGAGGGGCTCAAGCCGGGTTTGGAGCATCTTGGTGAAGGACACCTTGGACTTGGAGGCTGACAGCGAGACCATATCGAAGACGAGCACGCCGCCGCCCAGTAGGAGCACCGCCAAAGCGAGCGAGGTCATGACGCGGGTCGAGCGCCAACCGAAGAACAGCATTCCCACCGTCAGCGCGGCCGTCAGCGCGATGAACGATGAAAGGCTCGCGGAGAGCAGGATGGACAGCGCCATCATGGCCGTCGGAATTCCGGCCAGACGAAATGGCTTGCGCAGGCTGATCAACAAGGGAAGCATCATCCACGAAGCCATGTGCGACGGCTCGCGGAACGTGCCGAGCGCTCTGACGATGCCGCCGGAGAACTCGGTGGCCTGCTCGAACCCGCTCGTCCCAAGACGGGTCCTCGGCGGCTCAGGAAGCCCAGTCAACTGGGCAACGAAGATGTAGAGCACAGCCAGCGCCAAGAACCCGCCAACCAGGACGATCGCCCGGGTTATCCTTTCTTCAAGGCCCTGTCTGCAAAGCCACCAAACCGTGTATCCCGCCCCGAAAAACGCGAGAAAGAAGTTGAGCCGCAGGGCCATGTAAATCAGGTACGGGTTGGCCGCATTTGGTGGGACATAAGTCGAATAGTCGAACAGCCCGCTTGCCACGACCGTGACCACCAACACCCACGCGAAGAACACTTTGAAACCGATAAAGTCCGGAGGCAGCGGGACGGGCCTCTTGAAGGCTAGATACCCGGCGGTGCCAATCAGGAGCACTTGGGAAATCCAGTCAAGCGGTATCGGGCCGAGGTTGTAAGCCTGGAGTCCGTGCAGGAAATAGGCGGCCACAAAGACCCTGAAGACCTTGCCCACCAGGGCGGGGCTCGCCGAAGGACCTTTCACGTGTTCGCCACCTCCATTTGGCCGTAGCCCGGAGAGAAGCACACATGGGAGGGACCCTTCAAAGCCTCGTAATCTTCTCGAGCAAGCCGTCCGTCACCATCCCCCGTGAGGAAGTCCAGGATTTCAAGGCCGTCAGGGGTCAAACGGACCACCCGGGTCAGCAGGTCTTGATAGCCAAAGTGGCATCCGGCGACCCCGGCGTCGCCACATACCAGGGCCTGGGACCGGCACCGGTCCGGGAGCAGGAACATGGAGACGTCGAGGGGGTTCGGCTCATGAGAGCTGACGTGCGGCGAAGCGTGTGCAGCCGCCGAGCGATAGCGGTTTCTTGCGGCCGGGTCGGCGGTGTAGGTGTAGGTCCCAGGGTCCCGCAAGATGGACTTTCCGTCGGCCCAGAGCTCGATCGATAGGGCGTCGCTGTGCCCGTGGCCGCCCCTGCCATCGTGCGAGAGCCTGCCGCAGCGAAAGGCAAGGTAGGCCCGGTCCGAACGCAGGCAATAGACCCCGAAGTCCGGGAACTCGGCGACCGTCAGGCCCTCCCAAACCCCTGGTCCGAGGGTCACTCTGTAGTGCTGTTTGCGGCCAATCGGGAGTGGCTCCGCCAACGAAAAGAGCTCGGCCAGACGCGCCGCGGCGGGTTCACTCCAATCGCCATGGATTGGGGCGGCGGGCGGAAGGGAAGACGCGGGCAGGTTCACCGATAACAAACGGACGATTCGGGCTGCGGGATCGGAGGGCATGTTTTTCCCCGTCTTCGCGAGGGCGTCCAGCGCTTGAATCAAACCTCGGTGGTCGAGCGATGGCGTCTTTGGGTCGCCGAGATTGAAGAACCGGCCCGAATCGTTGTCCCCGATCTGCACGACGGTCCCGTCGGGTTTGGAGAGCGACTCCGTGAAGTGTCTCATGCGCACCAATGCCTCAAAGTGGGCAGGTGGAAACGGGCTCCTGAAGACCGACCCGCGAACGCCAAACATCGGACGAGGCGCGGGACGAAGGGGCGGCTTGCGCTTCCATTCGGCCGTCTCTGAGTGCTCGATCGCGTGAACTTTCTCTTCAGGAAGCGCGAGCGTGAGGGCCGTCGCCAAGAGCACCATCTCGGCGGACAAGCGGTGGTAAGAGGTTGAGCCCTCGTAGTTGCCTCCGTCTCCGAGGAATTGCTTTTCCGTTTCCGCGACGAGTTCCTGTACTGCAAAGGCGAGCCACGCGTCCGTCTCCGCTGAGCGGGGAAGATAGGCCGACGCGAACACAAGCCCGCAAACATTGGCCAGATAGTGGTTTCCGGTGTGCGCTGGTGACCACTCTAGGTTCGAGACGATATGGGCCGCGTGGTCCCGCGCCATGCGCGCCAGTTCGACCTCGAACGCTTCTTCCCAAGGCGCGGACGCGGCGAGGAACATGTCGCGGGCCAGCAAGACGTTTGCGATTCGGATGGCGACGTCCATGGTGCAGCGCCATTGGACGCCCCAACGCGGCGGATTCTGGGCTTGAAAGTCGACGACCTGGGCCTTGAATTCGTCCCATAGCTGGGCCGCGCGCTTATCGTCGGCGCTTGCGTATTCGAGCCCCAGCAGTGGCAGGTGCTGAAGCCGCCCGAGCTCCCAGGGGACCTTGATGTCGGCCCCATGCCCCAGGGCGATCGGGACGTCCCGGTACCACTTGGGCACAGGCCACCGATGGCCAGACCGAAAGTCGAGCTGCCAGTCCAGCGGCTTGTAGCTTGCCGGCAACCGAGCTGCGAGGCTCGCCGCTTCCTCACGCGAGCCCTCGGGCAGGTGGCGCGCCAAGAGCTTGAGAAGGGCCTCGTCCTGCTTGGCCTGGAGCGCTACGCGTTTAGGCCCCGAACCCAGGAGGTCGAACTCGTGCCTTAGGGTGGCGTCGTTGGCCTGCGAAAGCCAGTCCGGAGTGTCGGCGAATGCCCACTCACGTCCGCGAAGCACGCGGCCCAGGTGCTCGCCTGTCTTCGGGCCATAGGTTGATCTGGACCTGTCTGCGGCGCGAAGCGCCGGTGCGCGCATCCTTGCCGCTACGACCTGGGCCAGTTTCGCCGCGAGCAGGGGCGCCGGGATGCTGAGGAGGCGCGTCAGCTTCGGGTTGACACCCACGCCTCACCTACCTCTTTGCAGCCCTCCAAAAACCTCTCATGCCACAGCGCCAGGTTGAGCAAATACCAAATCTGCTTGGTGCTCGCCTGCGGGAGCCACCTCTCGACGCGTCCCGCATCGAAGAGGTCGGTCCGCCGGCTGAACGCAAGGACCTTTTCCCGGGCGAATCCCCCTAGGCGCTGGTCAAACCACTCGTCGATGGGAATACCAAATCCCTGCTTCTTGCGCTGGATCGTGGCTTCAGGAATCAGGCCCCGTACCGCCTGTTTGAGCAAAGGTTTGAGCTCGCCTCCCTGGTATTTGGTGTTTGACGGCAGCCCCATTACGAGTTCGACCAGCTTGTGGTCCAGGAACGGCACCCTGGCTTCGAGGCTGACTGCCATCGTCATCTTGTCCACCCGCATGAGCAGCATTTCAGGCAGGCGCAGGTTGAGGTCCACATAGGTCATCCAGTTCAAATGTGAGCGCTCGGGAGCGTGCGTCTGGAAGTGCTCCCAGTGCGGCCGAATCACGTCCCAAGAGGTCAAAGGGCCAACCCGTTTCTTCAGACTGTCCGAGAGGATCAGGTCCTTCTCGGGCTGCGTGAACGCCTCGGCGCCGCTCCAAAACGGCGGCATTCCGGCGACGGCGCGCCGCCACCTTTCTCGCATGGGGCTGTTCCCCTTTCCGATGAGGTCGAGTGCCGATAGGCCTAGGCGCTTCAGAGGTCCGGGCAGCGTGTCGGCGAGGCCGGCGAGCTTGAGCATGTAACGCCACTGGTTGTAGCCGCAGAACAGCTCGTCAGCCCCTTCTCCCACTTGGCACACGATCGTCCCGTCCTCGCGGGCCAGCTTCGCTACGAAGTAGAGGGGCACGCAGACCGGGTCGGCGATGGGCTCATCCTGGAATTCGACCATCTGGGGCAAGAAGGCGAGCGCGTCCTCACTGTTGAGGAAGACCTCATGATGCTCGGCGCCCACGAACTTGGCGGCCTCACGCGCATGTTCGTGTTCGTTCTGGTAGCTCGCGTTGTCCCCTTCGAACGCGACGTTATAGGTTTTGACCAGCGCTTCTCCTTCCCGAAAGAGGGCCGCGTTGGAGGTCGAATCCAGGCCCCCCGAAAGGAAGACGCCGACCGGCACGTCGCTAACCTTGCGCAGCGCGACGGATTCGCGGAGCCGATCCAGGACCTGCCCGGCTGCGGTGCCCGTTTCCGGGCACTCCGCCGCATGGGTCAGGGCGTCCCAGTAGCGCTCCTCGCGCATCTCGCCGGACTCGCTGACCCTGAGCCATCGCCCGCACGGGAGCTTTCGCACGCCTTGAAACAGGGTTTCCGGGCCAGGCGTTGCCAGGAAGCTCAAGAAGTGGAAAAGCGCGGCCTCGTCAAGCTCGCGCGGGTGCCCCGGGTCGGATAGGAGCGCTTTAATCTCCGAGGCAAACGAGAACCTGCCCCCATGAAGCGAGTAATAGAGGGGCTTGATTCCGAGTCGGTCCCGCGCCAGCCAGAGCTCTCGCTTCACCGAGTCCCAAATGGCCAGCGCGAACATGCCGCGGAATCGGCTCAGGCACTCGATGCCCCATTGCTCAAAGGCGCGGAGCACCACCTCAGAGTCCGAGTGGTCGGTCTTCCAGACCGTATGGCCGAGCGCGATCAGCTCTTTCCGGATCTCGGCGTGGTTGTACACCTCGCCGTTGAACACCAAGCTGAGGGTGTCCTCGGGGTTCTGCATGGGTTGGTTCGCAGCCTCCGACAGGTCAATGATCGCGAGCCGCCGGTGTCCAAATCCAACCCTAGAGTCGGCGCTGACCCAAAGCCCCCCGCCATCCGGGCCTCGATGGACCATCGTGTCGCGCATCGCGACGAGGAGCCGTTCATCGACACCACGGCCCGATGCCTTGAACGAGAGGGTACCGACGATGCCACACATGGGTTATGAGGAGGGACTCGATATTATGGACGTCCAAACCTCGGCAAACAAACCGGCAGGCGGATCACCGCCCTTCCCCGCTGGGCCAAACGCGGGCAAAGTCCAGCACGCGGCAGGGGTTGCAGTCGGGTGCGCCCCGCTTCACAAAGGCTTGATGCCGCACGAGCGTGACGATCATTTCCGATTCCTCAAGGGCACTTTCCAACGTCGCGATCTGAACGTTGGGCAGCTTGGCGAGGCCATCGGGCAACGATTCTGCAAAGGGCTCGACGACCCGGCACGAGCCTCTGAACTTGCTTGCAACGAGTTGGACGATCTCCAAGGCAGGAGACTCTCTGAAATCGTCGACGTCGGGCTTGTAGGCAAGGCCGAGAAAGGCGATGGAGCTTGCCTGCAGAGAGTCGGCTGCGGCCATGATCTCTTCTGCCACTTGATGGGGTCTTGCGCTGTTGATGTCTCTGGCGACTCGGATCAACCGCGCTTTGTCCGGTGCGGCCGCGACCAGGAACCAGGGATCGACCGGGATGCAATGGCCTCCCACGCCGATTCCGGGCTGGTGGATCTCGACCCTCGGGTGGAGGTTGGCAAGCCTGATGGCTTCGTAGGCGTCTGCGCCAACCGTCTCGGCTATCGCCTTGAACTCGTTTGCCAGCGCGATGTTGACGTCGCGATAGGTGTTCTCCATTACCTTGACGAGTTCTGCGGTGGTGGCGTCGGTGAGGAGGATTTCTCCCTGCACGAAGGAGGCATAGAGCTCCCTGGCTCGCTCGGCCGCAGCCAGCGTCGTGCCGCCAATGACCCGCTTGTTCTCCACAAGCTCTTTGAGAATCGAGCCGGGGATCACGCGTTCGGGGCAGTGCACCAAGTCGTAGTCTTTCCCATGCTGCAGCCCCGCAACCTGCTCGATGATCGGCGCGATCACGTCGACGCAGGTGCCGGGTGGGACGGTGCTTTCGAGAACCACCATGTTTCCGTGCCGGATCACGCGCGCAATAGACTCTGAAGCCGCGCGAACAAAGCTCAAGTCGGCGCCTTCTGCGCCTCGATCGGGTGTGGGGACCGCGATGATGAAGACATCGGCGCCTTCGGGTGTCGTCGTAGCCCTGAAGTTGCTCCCGCGACGAACGTCCTCGAATTTTGCGTCAAGGCCCTTTTCGCTCAGGTGGGTTTTGCCGGAGTTGAGAAGATCCACGGTGGTCGGGTTAAGGTCGACCCCGACCACTTCGAACCCAGCGCCCGCGAACATGAGAGAGGTCGGAAGGCCAATGTAGCCAAGACCAAGCACCTGGATTTTGGCTGGACTGACGCCAAGCTGCACAACCCCGAACCCGGGCGTGGCCTCTAATTTGCTCCCCAACTCTCCCTTTATCGCCAACTCAGTCCTCCTCCATGCTTGCGATCACCCATCAGACCCACGGCGGTCCGTCAAGAAAGGGTGCGGATTGAGCACCACAAAAGTTCGTCGTGTCGACGGGGCCCCAAAACATCGGCAGGCACACAACCGTCGCCACAACCATGCCACTCGATCCGTCTGGCGGATAGTACCTTGCAAAGACGTGCATGGCTTCGTGCGGGATGGGAGTGCAGAGTCGCCGGACCTGGATGCTCTGGCCGGCGCATTGTGCCAATGAGGTCAGGCAAACCCACCAGGATTCGAATCTACGAACAATTGTATGGATTCTTTGCCCTCAGATTGCCAACTTCGGGGCTCTTTCTGCACCAAATTTGTGTGAAATCCCGGAATGGCGGAAACCGGGCCAACCGGTGATCGCCGGTGCGATGCCGCCGGCCATGGCTGGATCTACACACCTTTCCTCACGATTCCATCATGAATCGAGGTGCAATGAATTTTCAGAATTTTCAAGTAAGTTCTAAATATTCTGATGGATTTGACAAGATGACATCTGCCTGGGTAGCTTCTCTTTGCTAGCGTCGTCCGGGCGCCACAACAGGCCCAACTGGCGGCAGTTCACCGACCAAGGCCGAACCCTATCCTCGGCGCCCGTGAGAAGACGCGGAGTGGAGCCATGCCAACAGCTTCAACCGATGAAGGGCACATTGCGTCGTCTGAGTCGGATCTTTCGTTTGTATCGAAGATCGAAAATGAGGAGGGGAGCGCGCTGCGCGCGTGCCTCCAATGCGGAGCCTGCAGCAGCGTCTGCCCCGTCAGCGGCTTCATGGACTACACGCCACGGCAGATTGTAGGGATGGCCAGAAGCGGACTCTCCGAGCGCCTGCTCAAGAGCAAGGCCATCTGGTATTGCGCTTCGTGCTACGCCTGCACCGAGGTCTGCCCCAAAAAGATCCCGATCACGGAGATCATCCACGCCCTAAGGCGAGAGACGATCGCCCGCAAGACCTATCCCAAGCGCTTCGCCCCACCCCTCCTGACGCGCAGCTTTCATGGTGTGACGGCGTCGAGGGGCAGGTCCAACGATGGGCTCGTCATGCTGCACACCTATTTGCGCGAGAAACCCCTGAAGCACCTTGGAATGATCCGCATCGCTGGAAAGCTGTGGCTCAAGGGGCGTTTGGAGCTTCTGCCCGACGCGGTGAAGAACAGAGCGGATTTCTCGAGGCTCGTCAATGGAAGCACGGAACGGGTTGATGGCGCCAAGGAGGTTGGCTCGTGAGGCTTCTCAATTTCCCAGGATGCTGCTGCACGATGAAGGGCTCGGGCAAGGCCTACGCCGAGTCGCTCCAATCGGTGCTGAAGGCCTTCGACGTCGAGATGGAGGCGCTGGAGGATTGGAACTGCTGCGGGGCGACCATTTGCTCATCCGTAGACCTTGAAGCCTCGCTTACGATGCCGCTCAGGAACCTGGCGCTTGCGGAACAGCAATCCGGAGCCGGCGCCGCAAGGGTCGAAATGATGGCGCCCTGCAGCGCCTGTTTCATGGTGTTGAACCAGGCCGGCGACGAGGTGGCAAAGCGGACCCCAAGAGGAATCTCCGCGCTCAAGACCCTCGAATCGAACGCTTTGACCTACGCCGGAAACGTCAAAGTCCGACATCCCCTTGACCTTCTCGCCAACGACATTGGCGCGAGGGAGATCGCCGCCAAAGTAGTCCGTCCCCTCCACGGACTCAAGGCGGCGTGCTATTACGGGTGCCTTCTGGTTCGCCCCACGGCGCCCTTCGACGACGCGAACCGGCCGACCTCGATGGATCGAGTGGTCCGCGCCTTGGGCGCGGAGACGGTGGATTGGGACGCCAACACACGGTGTTGCGGCGGATCCTTGATGGCCACGGCCGAAGAGGTTGGGTTAGCGCTTTCTGGCGAGGTTTTTGCCAGTGCGGTCCAGGCCGGCACCGACGTCATCGTCACCGCTTGCCCAATCTGCGAATACAACCTCGAATGCTCTCAACGAAAGCTCAGGGAATCTCGCCCGGGACTCAAGGAGATGCCCGCCGTGTACTTCTCGCAGCTCATTGGGGTTGCCCTCGGCATTCCCGGCGCGGAGCTGGGGCTGAGAAGGCTGCTCATACCCCTTGAACCTGCCCTTGAAAGTGCGGCCCTGAAGGAGCACGCCCATGTCTGAATCCCTCGTTCCCGGCGCGCCGAAGATTGGCGTATACGTCTGCCATTGCGGGATCAACATCGCCGCAAAAGTGCGGATTTCCGAGGTTGTGGAGCACGCCAGAGGGCTGCCGTTCGTGGCGGTGGCGCGCGAGTACAAATTCATGTGCTCCGACCCCGGCCAAGACCTGATCCAGCAGGACCTGAGAGACGGGCTCGTCGACCGCGTGGTGGTGGCTTCCTGTTCGCCGCTGATGCACGAGGCGACCTTCCGCCGGACGCTTTCGGAGGTGGGGAACAACCCCTACCTTTACCAGATGGCAAACATCCGGGAGCACGTGAGCTGGGTGACCCACGACATGGGCGACGCCACCGAAAAGGCCAAGGGCCAGGTCGCTGCCGCCGTGCGCCGGGTGGCGCTTCACGAGCCGCTCGAAAGGCGCAGCGTTCGCGTTCTGCCGGATGCGATGGTGGTGGGCGCGGGCATTGCCGGCATCCAGGCCGCCCTCACGCTTGCCGACTCCGGGAAGAAGGTGTATCTGGTCGAGCGCCAACCCTCCATCGGAGGGCACATGGCGCGCTTCGACAAGACCTTCCCCACACTCGACTGCGCGGCATGCATCCTTACCCCCAAGATGACCCAGGTGCGCTCGAACCCGAACATCGAGTTGCTGACCTATTCGGAGGTCGAGTCGGTCGAGGGGTACGTCGGCAACTTCAAGGTTCGCGTCCGAAGCAGGGCCAGGTTCGTGGACCCGGACAAGTGCACCGGATGCGCACAATGTACGACGGTGTGCCCCGTGGACTTGCCTTCCGAGTTCGACGAAGGGTTGTCCACGCGCAAGGCCATCTATCGCCAGTTTCCGCAAGCGGTACCCAACGTCTACACGATCGATCGCAAGGGCACGCCGCCCTGCCAAGCGGGGTGCCCAATCCATCAGAACGCCCAGGGCTACGTGAAGCTGATCGCGCAGGGCAAGTTTGGCCAGGCGCTGGACGTCATTCTGCGGGACAACCCGCTTCCGGCGATTTGCGGTCGCGTCTGTACGCACCCGTGCATGTCCAATTGTTCGCGCACGAAGACCGACGAAGCGCTCAACATTCCGGCGCTCAAGCGGTTCGTATCGGATCAATTCTCCGACTACAAGCTTCCAAGACCCGAATTCGATCGTTCCGAAAGGGTCGCGATCGTGGGTTCGGGGCCGGCGGGCCTTATGGCGGCTTACTTGCTCAGGCAGAAGGGGTTTCAAGTCGTGGTGTTCGAGGCCGCGAGCGTCCCGGGAGGCATGTTGTCCCTCGGCATCCCGGAGTTTCGGCTTCCCAGAGAGATTCTCTTCTCCGACATTGAGCGCCTCAAGCAGACCGGAATCGAGATCCGGCTCAACACGCCTGTTGGCAAGGAGATCACGCTCGACTCGCTCCGCAAGGACTACTCGGCAGTGTTTGTCGCCATTGGAGCGCATCGCGAGCGGACGATGGGGATTGTCGGTGAGGAGCTGCCAGGAGTCTGGCGGGGCGTGGAGTTCCTGAAAAGGGTGAACCTCGAGGGCCCATGCGAGATTGGACGGCACGTAGTGGTCGTGGGAGGCGGCAACTCCGCGCTCGATGCCGCCAGAACGGCAAGGCGCTGTGGAGCCGAGCGCGTCCAGATCCTCTATCGGCGAACCCGCCATGAGATGCCAGCCGATCCCAAGGAAGTGGAAGAGGCTCTTGATGAGGGAATCACCCTTATGGAGCTTGCGGCGCCGGTGGAGATTCTCGGCCAACCGGAACCCGGCGTCCAAGGTCTGAGGTGCGTGCGGATGAGGCTCGGCGCGCCCGACGCCTCCGGCAGGGCTGCGCCCGAAGCCATCCCTGGTTCAGAGTTCGAGATCGACTGCGACGCGGTGATCGTCACAGTCGGACAAACTCCCGACCTCGAATCGCTCGGCGAATCTGCCGGATGGGAACAAACGAGCTTCAAAACCCTCAAGGCCGATCGGCTCACGCTTCAGACTGGGATGGACGGCGTTTTCGCCGGTGGCGACTGCGTCACCGGGCCCGACGTTGTCGTCAACGCCCTTTACGCGGGCAAGAAAGCCGCGATTTCCATCGAAAGGTTCATCAACGGGGAAGACCTTACCGTTGGGAGAGAAGCCGAAGAGCCGTTCGTGCCGACCTGGACCGTCGACACGTCTTATACGGCTTACGCTCCCCAGATTCCAGTCCCGCTGACGGGGCTGGGTCACCGCCGTTCCTTCGCAGAAGTGCGCACGGGCTACACGCGCGACATGGCCGTTGCCGAAGCCAAGAGGTGCCTGGACTGCGGCGTCTGTTGCGATTGCCGGCTATGCGCCTCGGTGTGCGAGCCCAAGGCGATCAACTACTCGCAGCAAGACGAGGTCCAGGAGGTTGAAGTCGGAGCGATCGTGCTCGCGACGGGCTTCAAGGTCTTCGACGCGAAGCGGATTTCCCGGTACGGCTACGGAAGGCACGACAACGTCTTCACGGCCCTTGAGGTCGAGCGCATGGTAAATGCCTCTGGCCCGACGGGCGGCGAACTGCGCATGCGCAACGGCGAGAAGCCGAAGTCTGTGGCGATCATCCACTGCGTCGGCAGCCGGGACGAGAACACGAACCGCTACTGCTCCAGGGTTTGCTGTATGTACTCGCTGAAACTCGCCCATCTTGCCAGGGAAAGGGCGGAGGCCGAGGTCTTCAACTTCTACATCGATATCCGTACGCCCGGCAAGGGGTACGAGGAGTTTTACGACAAGGTGCAGTCCGAAGGTGTGCACTTCATTCGCGGCCGGGTCGGCGAGATCAAGGAGCGGGAAGTCGAGGGTCGGAACCAGTTGGTGGTGAGGGCAGAAGACACGCTGCTAGGCAAGATCCGCGAGATTCCGGTGGATATGGTGATCCTCGCCGTCGGCTTTGAGCCGCAGACCGACACTGAGGACGTTCGGCGCACATTCAACGTCAACTGCAGCAAGGAAGGGTGGTTCCTGGAGAGGCACGTCAAGCTCGGGCCGGTGTCCACCTTCACCGACGGCATCTTTCTCGCAGGCGCTTGCCAGGGTCCGAAAGACATCCCCGACAGCGTCGCCCAGGCGGGCGCCGCGGCCGCAGAAGCCATGGCGCTTCTGGACCGGGGATCGGTCGAAACGGAGCCGTTTGTGACCTGGATCGACGACGCGCTCTGCAAAGGGTGCAAGACCTGCATCGACGTCTGCCCCTTCACTGCGATCTATTACGACGGTGCCAAGGAGGTCGCCGTCGTCAACGAAGCTCTTTGCCGGGGATGCGGGCTCTGCGCCATCGAATGCCCGGCGCACATTCCGCAGCCGAGGCACTACCAAGACCGGCAGATCCTTGCCGAAGTAGCGGGGGCGCTCTCATGATGACCGAACCTCTTGTCGCCGAACGTGAGCCAGCTGCGTTTGTGCCGAGAATCCTGGCGTTCTCATGCACCTGGTGCTCCTATCAAGCGGCGGACCTTGCCGGGACTTCCCGCAGGGAGTATTCGCCCCATGTGCGGATCGTGCGCGTGCCGTGCTCCGGGCGGGTGGACTCCAGCTTCGTGCTGAAGGCGCTTGCCAATGGCGCGGACGGCGTGCTGATCACGGGCTGCCATCCGGGCGATTGCCACTACGTCCGCGGCAACATCTTCGCCGAAAAGCGCTTTGAGAGGCTGGCGAAGCTGGTGCTTGCCCTGGGTCTCGAACCCGAACGGGTCCGCCTGGAGTGGATCTCCGCTGCGGAGGGCGACCGGCTCGCGAAGACCGCCAATGAGTTTGCTGAGACCATTCGACGCTTAGGACCGCTGAAATGAACCTCGAACCCCTCATCGAAACGACCCGGGCCTATAGCTGCATCTCGTGCGCCAAGTGCACGGGGCGATGCCCGCTGGCACGCGCCTCGTATGAGTTGGACCGCGACGGCGGATATTCCCCTCGGGCCGTGGTTTCCAAGGCGCTTCAGGGTGAGATTGACGACCACTCCGGCATGATCTGGGACTGCCTTACTTGCAACGCCTGCGCTCTCAAGTGCCCGTCGGACGTGGACTTTCCCGGCTTCGTCCGCCAGGCGCGGTCGAAGATCCGGAAGGAGAGGGCCAACGGCCAGGTTCGGCTCTGCACCGGTGGATCGCAGCTCTCGGAGATTGCGAACCTGATGGCGGAAAGGGACCTCCAGCAGAAGCGAATGGACTGGGTCGGCGATCTGCAGGTTGCTGTGGAGGGTGAGACCCTTTACTTCGTCGGCTGCTTGCCGTACTTCGACCTGGTGTTCCCAGACGTCGTGCACACCCAAACGATCGCGCAAAGCATGGTCAAGATCATGAACGCGGCGGGCATCGCTCCCGTCGTGCTCGCAAACGAGGTCTGCTGCGGACACGACAAGCTGTGGACCGGCGAAGAAGACGTCTTCAAGGCGCTCGCTCGCAAGAACGCCGCGATGATCCAGGAGCGTGGCGTGAAGCGGATTGTAACGTCCTGCCCGGAGTGCTACCGCACGCTGAAGCTGGACTACCCTGAGTTCGTGGACTTCAACGTGGAGGTGGTCCACAGCTCCCAGTTCCTTAGCGAGCTCATCAGCGACGGAACCATCCGGTTCAAAGATGAGCCGGAGACCGAGAGAACCGTGTCGTATCAGGACCCGTGCCGCCTCGGAAAGCACATGCGGGTGTTCCAAGAGCCGAGGGACGTCATCAACAGCATCCCCGGATTGCGGCTTGAGGAGATGACGGAAACGAAGGCCGAATCGGCTTGCTGCGGGACGTCGGCGTTCTCGGGCTGCGACAAGGTCCGCGAGAAAATCCGGCTGGACCGGCTCTCCCAGGCGAAAAGCACGCTGGTGACGGCCTGCCCCAAGTGCCAGATCCACTTCAAGTGCACCCAGCACACCAACCAGACAATATCCCCTGAAGTCCAGGGAATCGAGGTCAAAGACCTTGCCAATCTCGTCGCGGAGGCGATGGAAGCCCATGTCTAAGGACGCGCTCGTCATAGGTGGCGGAATCGCGGGCATTCAGGCCGCGATCGACCTGGCCGAAAGAGGCATCAAGGTCAAGCTGGTCGAGAAGCAGGCCAGCATCGGTGGCCGGATGGCCCAGCTCGACAAGACCTTCCCGACCAACGACTGCAGCATGTGCATCTTGGCGCCCAAGATGATCGAGTGCTTCGATCATCCGAACATCGAGGTGCTGACGCATGCCGAGGTCGTGGCGCTGGAGGGTGAGGCCGGCGACTTCAAGGCGCTGATCAAGAAAAAGGCCAAGTTCGTCAAGGACAACTGCACGGCGTGCGGCGACTGCGCCAAGGTCTGCCCGGTCGAAGTGCCCAACGCGTTCGACATGGGCCTTTCGACGCGCAAGGCGATCTATATTCCTTTCCCCCAGGCGGTCCCGAAGCGGTTCGTGATCGACAAGCTGGAGTCGCCCTGCAAGAACGCCTGCCCGTTAGGCATGGACGTCCAGGGCTATATCGCGCTCATCGCCAAGGGCAAGCTTAATGAGGCCTACAACCTCATCCGGATGTCCAATCCGCTGCCCTCGATCTGCGGGCGCGTGTGCATGCACCCATGCGAGACCATCTGCCGCAGGAAGCACGTGGACCAGCCGATCGCGGTCGCGGCGCTGAAGCGATTTGTCTGCGATCACGTCAGCGATCCCACTCCGCCCAAACTCCCCGACAAGAAGGGCAAGAAGGTCGCGATCATCGGCGCGGGGCCCGGCGGCCTAACGGCAGCCCACGATCTGGCGCTCCTGGGTTACCGGGTCACCGTGTTCGAGGCGCTTCCGCTGGCCGGCGGGATGCTCGCAGTGGGAATTCCTGCCTATCGCCTGCCCAAGGACGTGCTTCAGAAGGAAATCGGCTTCATCGAGTCCCTCGGTGTGGAGATCAGGACCAGCACACGGATCGGAAGGGACCTTTCGCTGAGTGATCTTGCGACGCAGGGGTTTGAGGCGACCTTGATCGCGGCCGGCGCGCACAAATCGAAGAAACTGCCGATCCCCGGGGCCGACCTTCCCGGCGTCCTGCTCGGCACCGCGTTCCTGCGAGACGTGGCTCTGGGTGACCCGCCAAAGCTGGGTCCCAGGGTTCTGGTTCTGGGAGGCGGCAACGTGGCCTTCGACTGCGCGCGGACGGCGATGAGGCTGGGCGCCTTGGAAGTGCGCATGGCCTGCGTCGAATCGCGGAGCGAGATGCCGGCACATCCCGACGAGATTCACGAGGGTGAGGCGGAGGGAGTCGTGCTCCACCCGTCAGTCTCCTTCAAGCGGATTGTTGGAGAGAGCTCCGTTCAAGGCGTTGAGTGCAGCGAAGTGGTGTCGGCGACGTTCGACGAAGCCGGGAGATTGACTCTTCAGGAGGAGCCTGACTCGGAGCACGTGATCGCGGCGGACACGGTGATCTTCGCCATCGGCCAGGCCGCTGACCTGGAGTTCATCGCCGGCGCGTCCGGCCTGTCCACGACTCAACGAGGATTCCTTGGGGTGGACGATTGCGGCCGGACCGGCAGGGTGGGAGTGTTCGCCTGTGGCGATGCCGCCGGATGCGACCAAACGGTAGTCCACGCGATGGCGTCCGGCCGGCTCGCCGCCCATTCGATCGATCAGTACCTTCGCGGCGTTCCCGTGGAGCCTCTCGAAGCGAGATTGGGCGTGGGCGAGTTGTCGCTCGGCCAGATCATCGCGCTGAAGAGAGAGCACGAAGCCGAGCAAAGGCACAAGCCAGAAGAAGTGGAGCCCGAGCTGCGACGGCGCACCTTCGACGAAGTGGCGAGTGTGTTCACGCTCGAAGAGGCGCAGGCCGAAGCGAACCGATGCTTGGAGTGCGCGATATGTTCGGGATGCCGCGAGTGCGTGGCGGTCTGTAGGGCAGGGGCCATCGACCACTCGATGAGGGACGAGATCGTCGAGGCGGAAGTGGGAGCGGTCGTGGTGGCCAACGGCCTGGATTACTACAACATCCGGGCCCTTGAGGAGTACGGCTACGGGACCTTCCCAAACGTGCTCACCGCCATGGAGTTCGAGAGGCTGATCTGCGCCTCTGGACCGACTCACGGCCACATCGAGCGCCCCTCGGATGGCAAAGTGCCCGAGAAGATCGCCTTTATCCAGTGCGTCGGCTCGCGCGACGTCCACTGCATGCCGTATTGCACGACGGTGTGCTGCATGCACGCCACCAAGGAAGCGATCCTTGCCAACGAGCATGAGCCCGACCTGAGTTCGACGATCTTCTATACCGACCTCCGAGCGATGGGAAAGGGCTTCTGGGATTACACACGCAGAGCTGAGCGCGAATACAGGGTCAGCTACGTTCGCAGCAAGCCGGGAAGCGTGACGGAGAACCCGGTAACGAACGACTTGTCGCTCTGGTATGAGGACCAAGACGACGGCAAATTCAAGAGCGCTTCGTTCGGCATGGTCGTGCTCGCCCAAGCGCTCCTACCCTCTGGAAGCACGAGCGAACTCTCCAAAGTCCTGGGTCTCAACGTGGACGAGTTTGGCTATTTCAGCGTCAAGGACAAGCTTCGCCGGCCGGTGGACACGAACCGAGAAGGCATCTACGTGTGCGGCTTCTGCCAGGCACCGCAGGACATTCCCGACAGCGTCGTTCAGGCGTCTGCGGCGGCCTGCCGGGCGGCCGAGACCCTAGTAGGAGGAAAGCGATGAGCCCGAGAGTGGGAGTGTTCCTCTGTCATTGCGGCACGAACATCGGCGGCGTCGTCCGGATCAAGGACGTCGCGGAGTTCGTCCGGACCCTTCCCGACGTGATCCACGTCGAGGACAACATCTACACCTGCTCCAAGGACGGACTGGACTCGATCCGCGCCGCAGTCGAAGAGCACGAGCTGAACCGCGTGGTGGTGGCTTCCTGCACCCCACGAACCCATGAACCCCTGTTCAAACAGAACTGTGTGAAGGCGGGGCTGAACAAGTACCTGTTCGAGTTCGTGAACCTACGCGAGCACTGCTCCTGGGTCCACATGCGCGAGCCCGAAAAGGCGACCGAGAAGGCCAAGGCCCTGGTCGCCATGGGGGTCGCGAAGGCCAGGCTGTTGGAGCCGCAAGAGGAGGCCGAAATTCCCGTCCGCACATCCAGCGTCGTCATCGGAGGCGGTGTCGCGGGCATGTCGGCGGCCATCGCGCTGGCCAACCAAGGCTTTCAGGTCGATCTTGTCGAGCGGGAGCGCGAGCTTGGGGGCACGGTGCGCAGGCTCTACACCCTCTATCCTTCTGGCGAGGACGCACAAGAACTCTTGAGGGGCCTCAAAGAACAGATCGCGGACCTGCCGAACCTGCGGGTCCACCTCGGCGCGGAGGTCTCCGAGGTCGGCGGCTACGTGGGCAACTTCGACGTGGGGCTGAGGGACGGTACGACCGTCGAAGCAGGCACGATCATCGTCGCGACGGGCGGCCGGGAGTTTGGCGAACCTCCCGACGAGCCAGGCGTCATCACGCAGCTCGATCTTGAGAACGAGCTAAGGGATGGGGTGAGCCATTCCAGCGTCGTGATGATCCAGTGCGTCGGATGGGACGAGGCCAAGAAGAGCGCCGGCGCAGTGGGCTATTGCTCGCGGGCCTGCTGCATGGCCGCAATCAAGAACAGCTTGTTACTGAAGGAGCGGTCTCCGGATACCCGGGTGACCGTCCTCTACCGGGAACTGATGACCTACGGGGTGGACTTTGAACGCTCGTTGCGCGACGCGATGCACAAGGGTGTGCGTTTCGTTCGCTATTCCGTCAAAGCGCCACCCGAAATCGTCGTGGATGGGGAAGCGACGGCTGTCAAGGTCAGCACATCCGAGGGGCCGCTCCAAATTCCCGCCGATCGCGTCGTGCTGACGGTGCCGTTTGCCCCGGCGCTTGGAAGGGAGGAGATTTCGCGCATGCTCAAGGTGCCCTTGAGCGGCGACGGGTTCTTCCTCGAAGCCCACGTGAAGCTCCGTCCGGTGGAGTTCGCCACCGACGGCGTGTATCTCTGCGGCACGGCGAGGGCGCCCGCGACGGTGTCGGAGTGCGTGCTGCAAGGATACGCCGCGGCATCGAAGGCCTCAGCCCTGATGGCCAAACAGAAGATGCGCGTGGAAGCGATCAACGCTTGGGTGAAGGAAGAGTTCTGTTCCGGTTGCGCCACCTGCGCCGGGCTCTGTCCCTACCATGCGATCTCGATGCGCGATGGGGGTTCGGGCAAGAAGGCATTTGTGAACGCCATCCAGTGCAAGGGTTGCGGCACGTGCGTGGCGGCATGCCCTTCGGGCGCGATGCAGCAGCGCGGCTTCACCGATGGCCAAATCTCCGAGATGATCCTCGCGTCGACGCGGAGCCTTACGGAGGGGACGATAGAACGGGAGTTAGTCCATGTATGAGCCAAAGATAATGGCGTTTTTCTGTAACTGGTGCACCTATGCCGCCGCTGACTTGGCTGGGGTCTCGCGCCTGTCCTACCCTCCAAACGTGAAGATCATCCGCGTAATGTGCTCGGGCCGCGTAGACCCGCAGTTCATCCTACAGGCGTTTCACGCCGGGGCGGATGGGGTGGTGATCGGCGGTTGCCACCCGGAGCAATGCCACTACCAAGAGGGCAACTACAAGACCCTGCGCAGGGCCAAAGCCCTTAAGAGGCTTCTGGTGCAAATGGGCATCGAACAGGAGCGCTTCCGGCTGGTGTGGATTTCGGCCTCTGAGGGCGACCTGGTGCAGAAAACCATGCGCGAAATGACCGAAACGCTTCGGGCTTTGGGGCCGCTTCACCTGACGCGGCCCGAGGGTTTCGAAGAGGAGCTTGCGATGCTCCGCGAATCGAGTTCCATCGTGGAGGGGCAGCCCGGTGAGAAGTTGAGAGAATTGGAGGTCGTGCGATGAACAAACCCAAAGTCGGCTTCTATTGGTGCGCGTCCTGCGGCGGCTGCGAAGAGTCGGTGGTGGACCTCGCCGAAGACATCCTCGCAGTGGCGGAGGCCATCGAGATCGTGCTCTGGCCTGTGGCCATGGACTTCAAGCGAAGCGACGTGGAAGCCATGGAAGACGGCGAGATGGCCGTCTGCTTCATCAACGGCGCCATCCGCACCTCAGAACAGGTCGAAATGGCCGAGCTCCTACGGCGCAAAGCCCAACTCATCGTGGCCTTTGGAAGCTGCGCGCACCTCGGCGGCATCCCGGGGCTGGCGAACCTCTTCGACCGCAAATCCATTTTCGACCGGGCTTACGTCGAGTCACAGTCCACCGTCAATCCGGAAGGGACCTTTCCCCAGGAGGTCACCCGTCTCAACGGCCACACGGTGACCTTGCCGAGGTTCTACGATACGGTCCGGACCCTGGGCCAGACCATCCCCGTGGACTACACGATTCCCGGATGCCCGCCTCCGGTCAAGCTCTTTCAGGCGGCCGTCGAGGCGGTGCTTTCGGGCAACTTGCCGCCCAAGGGCACAGTTCTTGCACCCGACGTGGCGCTCTGCGAAGAGTGCCCGCGCAAGGCGACCAAACCGGACCGCCTCTCGATCAAGGAACTCAAGAGGCCCCATTTGGTTATCGCCGATTCCGAGGTCTGCCTGTTGGCCCAGGGCCTGATGTGCCTGGGACCCGCGACACGGAGCGGGTGCGGGGCGGTCTGCACCACCGGCAACATGCCCTGCACCGGCTGCCTCGGCCCTACGACCCGGGTCGCCGACTTCGGCGCGAAGGCGCTCTCCGGGCTGGCCTCAGTGGTCGAGGGCGAGGACGATGCCACGATTGAGTCGGCGATGGAGGTGCTGGTGGACCCCGTCGGCACCTTCTACCGGTACAGCCTTCCCGGTTCGCTTCTTCACCGGAAAGTGCGTGTCCCCGAAAACACGGACGCCCGTGAGTCGGAGCTTGCGGGAGGTGTGAAGCCATGAAACGCGAGATCGTCATCGACCCCATCACGCGCCTAGAGGGCCACGGAAAGATCGACATCTTCCTGGACGATCGAGGCGACGTCGAACGGGCGTATTTCCAAATCCCCGAGTTGCGGGGCTTCGAGAAGTTCGCCGAAGGCCGTGCGGCGGAGGACATGCCGCAGATCACTTCGCGCATCTGCGGGGTCTGCCCCACGGCCCACCACATGGCGGCCACCAAGGCGCTCGACGCGCTCTTCCACGTCGAGCCGCCCGCCTCAGCCAAAAAGATCCGCGAATTGGTGTATTGCACGTTCTTCGTCGAGGACCACGCGCTCCACTTCTTCTTCCTTGGTGGACCGGACTTTGTGGTCGGCCCCAGCGCTCCGAAGGCCGAGCGCAACGTGCTCGGGGTGCTCGGCAAGGTGGGCCTAGAAGTCGGCAAAGAGGTCATCGGCGTGCGGAGGCAGCTTCGCGACCTCATCATCAAGGCAGCCGGAAAGGTGGTCCACCCGGTCTTTGGATTGCCCGGCGGCGTGTCGAAAGCGATCACCAAAGACCTTCAACAGGAGTTTGTCGTTGCCGCCGACCGCGCCATTGAGTTTGGCAAGTTCAGCCTGAAGGTCTTCGACGACGTGGTGCTCAAGAACCCACAGTATGTGGAATGGGTGACCTCCGACGCGTACACCCACAAGACGTACTACATGGGCCAGGTGGACGCCAACAACAAGGTCAACTTCTACGAGGGCGTCATCAGGGTGGTGGATCCCTCAGGGAAGGAGTTCTTGCGGTTCAATGCGGACCAGTATTTGGACCACGTCGCCGAGCATGTCGAGCCATGGAGCTACATCAAGTTCTGCTACCTGAAGGACGTCGGCTGGAAGGGGTTTGAAGACGGTCCCGAGAGCGGCGTGTATTGTGTGGCGCCTCTGGCAAGGCTGAACGCCTCCGACGGAATGGCCACCCCGCTGGCACAGGAGGCCTACGAGCAGTTCTTTTCAACGTTGGGCGGCAAGCCGGTCCACTTTTCACTCGCCAACCATTGGGCGCGGCTGATCGAGCTGCTGTATGCGGCGGAACGCATGAAGGAACTCGCCTCCGACCCCGATATCCTCGATCCGATGCCGCGGACCCTTCCGACCGCGACCCCCGACGAGGGCATTGGGATCGTCGAGGCCCCCCGGGGCACGCTCATCCACCATTACACGTCGGACCCGCGCGGGGTGCTGACCAGCGCGAATCTGATCGTGGCGACCCAAAACAACGCCGCGCGGATCGCGATGTCGGTCGACAAGTCGGCGCGCAACTTGATTCGCGAGGGGAAGGTGGACGATGGAGTGCTGAACATGGTCGAGATGGCGTTCCGGGCCTATGACCCCTGCCACGGATGCGCCACCCACGCTCTGCCGGGCCACATGCCCCTCAAGCTCCAGATTTATGATTCGAAGCGGAGGCTCTGCCAAGAAATCACTCGCGACTAAGCCGAAGACCATCGTGCTCGCGCTCGGCAACGATCTGTTGGCCGACGATGGAGCGGCATTGCTCGCAGCGCGGTCACTGAAGCGCCGTCTGGGGAAGGCGGCGCTCGTGACCCATACCGCCGTCAGCGGCATGGCGCTGTTGGCGGAGCTGATCGGGTTTGAGCGGGCTGTTATCCTCGACGTGATCTGCTCGCCAGACACCGCGCCCGGGTCGGTTGTTGAGCTCGACCCGAAGTCGTTTCGGCCATGCTCGCCCGGATCGCCGCACTATGTGGGTCTCCCCGAAATGCTTCAGGCGGCGGAGACCCTCGGGATGTCGTTTCCGCGAGACGTGCGGATCGTGGCGATGGGCGCCAAGGACGTGGCGACGGTTGGCGGAAGGATGACTCGCAAGGTGCGCCAGGCGGTGCCAGAAATGGTCAGGATCACGCAGCAAATCCTAATGAGAGAGGCAACTTATGCATGAATGGGCATTGGCGGAGGCCACCCTTAGCGCCGCAGCCGAAGAGGCTCGGCGGAGCGGGCTGTCGCAGGTTTCGGAGGTGACGGTCCGGCTTGGCGAACTGCAGCGCGTCGATCCCGATGTAATGCGGTTTGCGCTTGAGAACCTGCTTCCATCGGCGCCCGTGGCGCTCCGCGAGACGAGCTTCGCGTTTGAGAGCGAACCTGCGGTCTTCCGGTGTCGAAGCTGCGATGCGGAGTGGAGCCCCGCGCTGAGTCCCCTGAGCGAATTCGAACTGGAGGCGATCCACTTCGTTCCCGAAATGGCGCACGTTTATCTCGGCTGCCCGAGGTGTGGCGGACCCGATTTCGAAGTGGTGCGCGGGCGCGGCGTGACCCTAACCGCGATGAGAGGTACGGCATGAACATCGATCCAAGGCTATCTGCCATCGAGAACCGGCTCAAGGGCGTCGAGCGGGTGGTCGCCGTCGCCAGCGGGAAAGGGGGCGTGGGCAAGAGCTCCGTCTCTGCCTGTCTTGCCCTTCTCATGGCGAAAGCAGGCAAGAGAGTCGGCCTGTTCGATCTCGACTTTCACGGTCCGTCGGCCCACATCCTTCTCGGTGCGGGAGACGCCTTTCCCGAGGAGGACCGGGGAATCGTGCCGCCAGAGATTGCCGGGGTTCGCCTGATGACGCCCGCATACTATGCCGGCACGAGCCCGGTGCCGTTTCGCGGTACCGACGTCTCCAGCGCTCTGCTCGAACTCATCGCCATCACGCGTTGGGACGAACTCGACTTGCTCGTGCTCGACATGCCGCCGGGGGTCGGCGACGCCACGCTCGACCTGATCCGCCACCTTCCGCGGGCCGAATACCTCGTGGTCACCACACCTTCTCTGCTTTCGCATGAGACCGTGGCGCGGCTGGAGGGGCTGCTTTTGCGTTGCCAGCGGCCGATTCTGGGGACTGTGCGCAACCGGGTTACCGAGGGTGCGCCCGGACCCGACGCGATCACGACTTGGGACGTCCGGTTTGACCCGTCTTATGAGGCGGCGATTGGCGCGCCGGAGCGGCTTCTTGCCACCCAGTTCAGCGAGGACCTTCAACGCGCCATTACCGGGCTGGGTCTCCTAACGGGCCGAAGCAAGGAGATGCACGCATGTGTTTAGGCGTCCCGGCCCAGGTGCGTTCGATCGAGGACGTGGACGGCATAAGGTCGGGCAAAGTGGACTTCGGCGGCGTAATGCGAAGCGTTTGCCTTGAGTTCACTCCGGAAGCCCAGATTGGCGACTACGTGATCGTTCACGCGGGTTTTTCAATCTCGACTCTCGACGACGAAGAGGCACAGAAGACCTTCGAACTGCTCAGCGACCTGGAGGCTGCCGAATGGCGTGACAAGGCGGACTGGGACCCTGGGCACAGGCCCTTTGAGGCAGCTTTGATCCCCCTGAAAACTCCCCTCGACAACCATGAAATACCTGGACGAATACCGCGATGAGGCGCCGATTCGGCGCACCGCGCAAGAGATAAAGAGGATCGCGAGCCGCAGATGGCGTGTGATGGAGGTCTGCGGCGGACAAACCCACTCAATCCTGCGAAACGGCATTCACCAGCTCCTTGAAGGCTCGGTCGAGTTCCTGCACGGCCCCGGATGCCCGGTCTGCGTGACGCCAATCTCGTTCATCGACCGCGCCATCGCCATTGCGGGGCAACCCGGTGTGACCCTTTGCTCGTACGGCGACATGCTCCGTGTTCCGGGGAGCCGCGAAAGCCTGCTGTCGGCGAGGGCTGGGGGCGCGGACGTTCGAACGGTCTATTCTCCCCTCGACGCCCTGCTGCTGGCGCAGCGTCAGCCGGATCGCAAGGTGGTGTTCTTTGCTGTAGGATTTGAAACGACGGCGCCTGCAAATGCGATGGCGGTCCTTCAAGCTCGAAGGCTCGGAATATCCAACTTCTTGGTGCTCTCCGCGATGGTGCTGGTGCCACCAGCTATCCGGGCGCTGTTGGCCACGCCAGAGGTCGGAGTCGATGGATTCCTCGGACCCGGGCATGTGTGTTCGGTGGCCGGATCGAGCGACTATGAGGCGATTGCGCAGGACTTCCGAGTCCCCTTTGTCATCACCGGCTTCGAGCCCCTCGACCTCATGGAGGGGGTCCTGCGGTTAGTCCGGCAACTAGAGGCCGGGGAGACTTGTGTCGTGAACCAATACTCACGCTCCGTTCGCGCTGCAGGCAACTTGCGGGCTCGACAGGCGATGAATGAGGTGCTCGTTCCGGAAGATCGAGAATGGCGCGGGATCGGGGTAATCCCGGGAAGCGGATTAACCGTTTCTCCTGAATATCGCGCCCACGATGCGTTGGCCGCCTATGGCATGGGGCTACCGGCGGCAGAAGAAGGGAACGGGTGCATCGCAGGGCTGATCTTGCAGGGGCTGAGGAAGCCGGCCGATTGCCCCGCGTTCGGAAAGAACTGCTCGCCCGAGCACCCTATGGGAGCCACGATGGTGTCCAGTGAAGGCGCCTGCGCCGCGTACTTCGCCTATCCGTCGGTTAGCCCTGATTCTCTGCAGGAGGTGAGATCGTGAGCGCGGTCGCTGAGGTGCAGGTAGCTTCGTGTCCGGTGGGAACTCCGACCAGTGTGCGCGTCATGCTGGGCCACGGAAGCGGAGGCAAGCTCACCCGCCAACTCATTTGCGACGTGTTCCTGCCCGCGTTTGATAACCCCGTGTTGGGGGGCATGGATGACCAGGCCGTACTTCCCAGTCCAAAAGGAAAGCTGGCCTTCACCACCGATAGTTTCGTGGTCACGCCTCACTTCTTCCCTGGGGGTGACATTGGAAAGCTTGCCGTTTGCGGCACCGCCAACGACCTTGCGATGTGCGGCGCGCGGCCGCTGCACCTCAGCGCGTCGTTCATCCTCGAAGAGGGTTTGCCCATCGAGGACCTACGCCGGGTCGCAGACTCCATGAGGCATGAATGCGAGGGGCTTGGGGTCCACATCGTCGCCGGCGACACCAAGGTCGTGCCGCGCGGGGCGTGCGACGGGCTCTACCTCTCCACGTCCGGGATCGGCGAGTTAGGGCACGGCCACACGATATCCTGCTCCGGCGCCCGTCCCGGCGACCAGATCCTGTTCAGCGGCACGGCCGGCGACCACGGAATCGCAGTGATGGCCGCGCGTGAGGGGATCGAGTTTGAGACCGAACTCAAGAGCGACTGTGCGGCGGTCTGGCCGTTGGTTCGCGTGCTGTTAGAAAAGCGAATCGAGGTTCACGCCATGCGCGACCCTACTCGCGGGGGCGTGGCCGGTGTCCTCAAAGAGATCGCCGAGAGTTCCAGCGTCTGCATCCGCGTTCGAGAGGCCGAACTGCCAGTTCGCGCCGAGGTGCGTGCGGCCTGCGAAATGCTCGGGCTGGATGTGCTGTTCGTACCCAACGAGGGCATGTTTGTGGCGTTCGTTGCTCCACACGACGCCGAGAGGGCATTGCATCTGATGCGAGCCCATCCCCTCGGTCGAAACGCCCAAATCGTTGGCGAGGTACTTGCCGCGCCTGCCGGATCGGTGTACCTTCGCGCCCGAGCCGGCGGCACTCGGATCGTCGATCTTCTGCCCGGGGAGATGCTGCCAAGAATATGCTAACTGTCGACCAGCTTCAGCCCGAGACGCAAAAAGCCGTCTTCATCAAGGTAACCGGTATCGTGCAAGGTGTCGGATTCAGGCCCTATGTTTATCGGTTGGCGACGGAACTCGGGTTGGGGGGCTCGGTTCGCAACCGGGGCGACGCCGGGGTGGAGACTCTGGTGTCCGGGCCACCTGGACAGGTGGCAGCCTTTGAAGAGCGTCTTGCGAACGAATTGCCGCCGCTCGCCAGGATTTACAGCCTTGAAGCCGAACCGTGGAACACTCAAGACATCCCCCAAGACGTGCGGGGCGGAGTCTTCAGAATCGAAGCATCTACCTCCGAGGGCTCCGGCGGCGGCACCATTCCGCCCGATGTCGCCATCTGCGAAGAGTGCCTCTCGGACATCAAGAACGCGACCCGCTACCAAGGCTATTGGGCGACCTCTTGCACCAACTGTGGCCCGCGCTACACCCTCGCCGAGACGCTCCCGTACGACCGCGAGCGAACCTCGATGCTCGAATTCCCGCTTTGCCCCGAATGCGCTCGCGAGTACGAAGACCCCCTGGACCGCCGCTTTCACGCCCAAGCCACGGCCTGTCCGCACTGCGGACCGAGGCTGGAGTTCGTCGGCGGCGATGGCACGATCGAGAGAGAGCCGGTCGAGTGCCTCGCCGAGGCGCTGAGAGCCGGAAAGATCGTGGCGATCAAGGGGATCGGCGGTTCGCACTTGGCTTGCGACGCCACGAGCGAAGTGGCGGTTGCGCGCCTCAGGGAGCGACGGCATCGGTTCTTCCAGCCGTTTGCTGTGATGGCCACGCCCGCGATGATTCCAGCCATCGCCAAAGCAACGCCAGAGGAACTCGAGGCGATCGCCAGTGCGCGAAGGCCGATCGTCGTGCTCCCCCTTTGCCAGGGTGCCAACTTGGCGCACTCGGTGAACCCTGGGATGCACACCGTCGGGGTGATGCTCCCCTACACCGGGCTTCACCACCTTCTCTTCGAGCGCATCGACTTCCCGCTGGTCATGACGAGCGCGAACTTCCCGGGCCTGCCCATGGCAATCGACAACGGCGCGATCCTCTCGGAACTCGCGCCGGTGGCCGATGGGTTCCTCCTGCACGACCGGCGCATCGTCTCGCGGTGCGACGACTCGGTGGTCCGCTGGAGCGCTGGGGCCCCGCGGTTCATCCGCCGTTCTCGGGGCTGGGCGCCCACCCCCATCGAAGTGGATCTTGGTCCCGAGCCAATCCTCGCCCTTGGGGCCGAATTGCAGAACGCCATCTGCCTTTACGCTGATGGCAAGGCGTACCTTTCTCAGTACATCGGAGACATCGCCAATCTTGAGACCCTGGACTATTTGAAAGAGACCATCGGCCACCTTTTGGCGCTCACGGGGCACAGGATGCCCAAGCTCATCGCCTGTGACCTCCATCCCCAATTCCTGACCTCGGAGGTCGCCCGCGAGCTCGCCGCCGAGAGCCCAGGCACACAGATCGTTCCGGTGCAGCACCATCACGCCCACGTGGCCTCGGTGATGGCGGAACATGGCCTGGACCGGGCGGTCGGGATTGCGCTGGACGGCATTGGCATTGGATCCGATGGGCAGGTTTGGGGCGGTGAGGTGCTTGTAGTCGAGCACGGGCGCTTTGACAAAGTCGGCGGGCTGCGGCCTGTCTCGATGCCTGGCGGTGATGCGGCAACCCGGTATCCCGCCCGCATGGCTGCGGCGTATCTGTTTGCTGCCGGGCTACAAGGTGACGAGCTTGGCGACTTCATTTTGGACTTGCCTTTTCGGGGAGGGGAGGTGGAGCGCAACGTGGTTCTGCGGCAGTTGGAGTCGGGTGTGAACTCGCCGATGACGAGCAGCGCCGGGCGGTTCCTCGATGCGGCGAGCGCCCTGCTGAGGCTATGCGATGAGCGAACTTACGAGGGGGAACCGGCGATGCGCCTAGAGGCCGCGGCGGCCAGGGGTACCGCACTGGACATCGAGCCGCCCGTCGTGGCGCGGGAGACCGGCTCTGGAACGCTTAGGGAGTTGGACGGTCCGACGCTGTTTGTAAGGCTCTGCCGGATGAAGCAGGAGGGTGCCTCTACAAACGATCTGGCGGCGACCGCGCAGCGGACATTTGCCAAGGGCATGGCGCAGATGGCGATTGACGCGGCAAGGGAGTGGGGGATTGGGGGCGTATGCCTGAGCGGTGGCTGCGTCGTGAACGATGCCATCGCCTCACGCCTGCAGGAGTCGTTTGAGGCCGCTGAACTTGGCTTCTTCATGAACTCGGTGGTCCCTTGCGGAGACGGCGGCGTGGCCCTGGGACAAGCGGCGGTCGCTGCTTCACGGATCCCATTTTCGCAGGCGAGCTGACGGCTGCTAAGCCGAGGATTCTGTTCCCTTTCAAAATCGTCTCGAACGCCTCACTGTGGCCGAGTTGAACGCGGCTCTCCGAGAACGGACACTAATGGAAGGGCCTGCAAAAGGGTGGTGGGCGATGACGGGCTCGAACCGCCGACATCCTCGGTGTAAAAGAGATTTGGGTAGCTTCAAACGACCATTTTAGATTCTACGGGGGTCTCAGATCGTCTCATTTTGTCTCCCCCAATTGAGAGACATTTGAGAGACAAAATGGCTCGGTCAACACATCGAGGCGCTCTACCAATCCTCTGAGACAGTTCGAAGCAATTGCGTGAACCGCCTTGCATCTGTTGTGGATGGCCCAAGTTTACCGAGGAGATCATTGCGAGCTTCTCCCGAGTGCGGTTACGAGGCAAATCTGCTTGGTTCAAGGCGCGCACCTGGCAAGCGCGTACGCATGTGACCGCTTTGGCTATAATCCGCACATGCGGCCGGGGGTCGCCATGTTCTGGATTGCAGCGTTAATCTCGAGCCAACTCGGAATTGGCCGGCCCGCTTACGTCATGCCGAACGGCCAGGAGTGCCCCACGTGCCCGCATTCTCCTTGCCGCGTTCACATCAGTGAAGCACTGCTGATGGGTCACTTCGGGGTCACAGTCGAGAACGATTGTCGTGCGTGCTGCCAATTAACGCTCCAGGCGGAGCCCGTATCCAAGCTGTCCATACAAGCGCCGTCGACACCAAGTGTCGAAGTGGCGATGCTCGGCGAAGACTGGTCGATACCCCAGGGGACAAGAAACCCTCTGGTTCCCATCCTCACGAGAATCCCTGGATGCCCCTCCACCGGCCCTCCTCTCGAACAAGCATCCCGCGCCCCTCCCTGCTCCTTGCTGCTTTAGTCGTCTGGCCTGCCGCGGGTTCGACTGCGGCTACGCCACCGGTCCATTCAGCGTTGGAGCAATCGAGTGAAACCTTATGTTTTCGTCCTTCCTTTCTTGGCAGTCGCCAATTGTCCGGCACAAGAGCCGCTGAGCGTCAACGATGCTCTGCGAGTCGCCGCTCAAAACCGGCCAATCGTGCGAGCAGCACGCCTGCGTCTGGACCAAGCCCGTCTTGCGGCCAGGGTGCTTGGCAGCTATCCGCCGACCTTTTTGGGCGTTGGAAGATCCACGAGATCGGAGGTCGGGGGGAGCGACGAGGATCTGTTTCTTAGTCAGCCTGTGGATCTTTTTGGACGGTCAGCGGCGGGACGCAAGGCCGGCTTTGCAGACGTGAAGCGTGCCGAGGCGGAATACCGAGGGGTCATGCTCGACCTGCAAACCGATGTGCTTGAGGCCTACTTCCAGGCTGTGACTGCAACCCGGCTCGCGAGCAGCGCGGACGAGCTTCTTAAGTTGGCTGAAGGACTAAAAAACGCGGCGCAACGCCGGTTCGACGAGGGGCTGATTCCTGAGGTCCAACTTTTGCGAGCCGACTTGGAGCTTCAAAAAGCGAGGCAGACGGCGAGTTTGCGTCGCGCTCAGCGAGATTCGGCGATCAAGCGGTTTAGAGGTACCGTTGGCTTCGGAGTATCGGACTTGGACCTGCGGGCCAGCCTGGCGCCCTTGGAAGCGACTGATGTCTCGGGGCGCGCGGACCTTCTTCAACTTCAAGCCGAAGCGCTCATCGCAGAAGCAGAAGCCGGAATCAGTCGGGCTGCGAGGATGCCTGAACTCGAATTGCAGGCCCGGCGATCGCCGTGGACTGAATCGCAAGCACTTTACGGGGCGCGTATCCAGCTCACGTGGGCCCTGTTCGACCACGGCAAATCTCGCTTTGAAGTCGATTCGGCAAAAAAGAGGGCTGAGGCGGCATTTGAAGCGTTCAGAGATGCCTCGGGGAGGGCAGAAGCTGAGCTGGCCGCGCTGAAAGGGGAGATCGAAGCGGACAGGGTTCAGGTCGAGAACTACGGAGCGATTCTCGATTCGCTTCGAGCACTCGTCGCTAAGTCCCAAAAAGGCTTTTCCGAAGGCGTGGGGACTCTGACCGACGTTCTGGAAACGACCCGAACTCTGCGCGAAACAGAGCAGGAGGCGGTCGAAGCAAGCCTCCGATTTACGCTTGCAGTCACGGCTCAATACAAAGCTGCCGGACACTTGTCGGAGGTCCTGAAGTGAAGCGATTACTAGTCTATTTCCTTCTATTGTCCGCACTCGCGGGGTGCCAAGGGGGACCTGAGCCTCAGAAGGAAACCGCGTCTACGGCCTCGGTCAATGAGGAGGCGGTAAAGACGGTCGAGCTGAACGCAGAAGCGCAGCGGACCGCGGGGATCGAGACCGAGGCGGCCGCCTTGCGAATGATGCGAGACAGCCTGGAAGTCCCCGGAGTTGTTACGAGCACGGGTACAGGGAGGGCGGTTGTAACTCCTCCTGTGCCCGGAAGGGTCGTGTCCCTCCAGGCACAACTCGGCGACTCAGTCCGTGCGGGCCAGACGTTGGGGATCATCGAGTCGAGCGACCTGGCGCAAGGATGGGCCGCTATTGCCGAAGCGCAGCGATTGCGAGATGCCGCCGCCGCAGATCTTGCCCAAGCCAAGTCCGAGGCCGACCTTTCTGCTGCGAAGCTCGATGCGGCGCGTGGGAGTCTAAAGCGGCAGACCGAGCTGGCTCGTGCAGGTGCTTTCAGTCAAGCGCCCCTCCAGAGTGCGCGAACCGAGTTGAATGAGTCCCAGAGCGAGCTTGTCTCTGCGCAACAAGACCTCAGCTTCAAGTCCGAGCAGCGGAATCGAGCCGAACGCCTTTTCAAAGAGGGGCTGGTTTCCAAGGCGGATCTGGAGGCGTCAAGACTTGCGGAGCAGCAGTCCAGGATCGCAGTCGACAAGGTCAAAGCACGTGTAGATATCGCAAAAGCGGCTTTCGAACGCGAGCAGGCCATCTTCGACAGAGGGCTCTTGAATGCCAAAGAGGTTCAGGTTGCTGAGGCCGAGGTTAGAAGCAGCTCGCTCGACAAGCAAAGAGCTGAGATTCGAATCCAGTCTGCTCGGGCTGCCTTGGACAATGCCTCTAATGCAGTAGTAAACGCTAAGGCAACCTACAGGAGCCTAAGCGGGGGAGCCACTGGATCGGTTGGTCGCGTGGCACTGGTCTCCCCCATCACGGGCGTTCTTACCCGGCTGGACGTGACCAAGGGGCAGGCTGTCGAACGCACTCAGGCTCTGATGGAAATCGAGAACCTTGGATCGGTCTGGGTTTCCTGCAACGTGCCTGAAATCGATATCGCGAAAGTCCAAATCGGCCAAACGTGCTCCGTTACAATTGGATCCCAGCCGGGCCGAGAGTTTGCGGGAGTCGTTCAAGTGATCGGCGGCAATCTCGATCCGAAAACCCGGACTCTTCCCGTCCAGTGCCTCGTTACTGTGGCGAAGGGGTTGCTCAAGCCCGAGATGTTCGCTTCGGTTCGCTTAGGCGTTGGGCGGCAGTCTGAGGTCGTGGCCGTCTCCAAAGCAGCAATTTCAACGGAAGAAGGCAAGTCCTACGTTTTCGTGAATGCGGGTCAGAAGTTCGAGAAGCGCGAAGTGGAGACGGGCCGAGCAGAGCGTGGATTCGTCGAGATCCGCACCGGATTGAAGGCGGTCGAGAGAGTTGTGACCCAGGGGGTCTTCGTGCTCGTCAGCGAGTTCAAGCGAGACGAGCTCAAGGGAGAGGAGTGATGCTGGACAAGCTCCTTCACTTCAGCCTGACACAGCGGTTTCTCGTGCTTGCTACGGGATTGGTAGTCGCAGGAGCCGGCATCGCTTCCTGGAAGATTCTGACTCTTGACGCAGTTCCAGACATCACTCCGAACCAAGTTCAGGTCAACACTGAGACCGGAGGCATGAGCCCTGAGGAGATCGAGAAGCTCGTAACCTTCCCTGTTGAGACCGCAATGGGAGGCATTCCGGGCGTTCAGGAAGTCCGAAGCATGAGCCAATACGGACTCTCGCAGGTGACCGTCACCTTTCGGGAAGACGTCGATATTTTCTTCGCCCGACAGCTCGTTTTTGAAAGGCTTGCGAGCGTCCGGGAACAGATCCCGTCGAATGTAGAGGCGCCCCAAATGGGACCCGTTGCTACCGGCTTGGGCGACATATACATGTACGCCATTGAGAGCGACGAGCGGAGCCCAATGGAGCTGCGAACCATCCAGGACTGGTTCATCGCGCCTCAGATTCGCACCGTGCCAGGCGTCGCTGAAGTGAGCGCCGCCGATGGGAGCCAAAAACAGTATCAAGTCATCGTCAAACCCAGAGCTTTGATCGCACGGGGAATCGCGGTCGACGAAGTGGTCTCGGCTCTCCAGAAAAACAACTCGAACGCAGGAGGGGGCGTCGTCGAGCACAGCGGCGAACGAGTCTACGTGCGAAGCGTGGGCATGGCCACCAAAGTATCCGACATCGAACGCGTTCCGGTGAAATCGGAGGGCGGCGTGCCGGTGCTCGTGAAAGACGTGGCTGAGGTGAAGCTCGGGATTCCCGTCCTCACTGGCGTCAGCACCATGAACGGAAAGGAGACCATGGTCGCGGTGGTCATGATGCTCAAGGGGGCAAACGGACGCACGGTCGCCGATGCAGTCGACGCCAAGGTTCAAGAGATCAAGGGCCAGCTTCCGAAAGACGTGAAGTTGACGGCAGTTTACAACCGCTCAGACCTAGTCAATACAACGGTCCATACGGTCCAAACGAGTTTGTTGGAAGGTGGAGCGCTCGTCATCGCCGTGTTGCTTGTGCTCTTGGGCAATCTTCGGGGAGCGCTCATCGTAGCACTCGCCATACCTCTTTCGATGCTCGTTGCCGTTATTGGGATGAACCGGTTCGGCATCTCCGGTAATCTGATGAGCCTTGGCGCCATCGACTTTGGCCTCATTGTGGACGGCGCGGTTGTGATGATCGAAAATGCAGTCCGACGCGTTGCGGAGGCCCGGGAAAGGGAGGGGCGAACTCTCACGCGCCATGAGGTCCGTCACACCGTGCTCGAATCCTCGCGCGAAGTGGCCCAACCGACTGCGTTCGCAGTGGCAATCATCACCGTCGTCTATCTTCCCATTCTCGCGCTTGAAGGAATCGAGGGAAAGATGTTCAAGCCCATGGCCTTTACGGTAGTGTTCGCGCTCATCGGAGCTCTGATTCTCACGCTCACGCTTATCCCAACCCTTGCCAGCATGGTCCTGTCCGTAAATACTCGCGAAGCCAGGAATCCGGTCATGGCTTTGCTTTCCAAGCTGTATCGGCCGACGCTTGGGTTCGCGCTTCGGTGGAGATGGCTGATCGTCGGTGGAGCTGCTGGGCTGATCGTTTTGGCGGGAATCGTCTTTTCGAGGCTCGGCTCAGAGTTCATCCCCCAGCTCGACGAGGGCTCGATTCTCTTGCAGCCGGTGCGGCTTCGAACCGTGAGCGCGTTGGAGACTGTTCGGCTCGTGGCGGCAGCCGAGAAGAAGGTGCTTGAGATTCCAGAAGTGTCGCACGTCTTCTCCAAGAGCGGGACCCCCGAGGTGGCGATGGATGCGATGCCGCTGAGCCTCACCGACACGTTTATCATGCTCAAGCCCCGCGACACCTGGCGGTCTGGGATGACCAAGTCCAAACTCATTGCGGAAATCGAAGAAAAAGCGAACGAAGTCCCGGGCCAAGGGTACGGCTTTACCCAGCCCATCCAGATGCGGTTCTCCGAACTGATCGCTGGAGTCAAGGCCGACGTGGGAATCAAGGTGTTTGGAGAAGACCTCAAGATCCTGAAAGCAAAGGCCGATGAAGCCGCCTCCATCGTAAACAAGATTCAAGGGGCGGAAGACGTCGAAGTGGAGCAGGTCGACGAGGTGCCGGTTCTCCAGATCGATATCAATCGCGACGCCATCGCCCGCCAGGGTGTGAACGTCAGCGAGATTCAAGAGCTCATCGCCGTGGCATTGGGCGGAGAGCCGATCGGCCAGGTGGTCGAGGGCGACAAGCGCTTCGCCTTAACCGTTCGGCTCCCCGAGAACATTCGCAACGATGTGGACGCTCTGGGCGCCTTGCCGATCGAGACGCCAGTGGGCGGGCATGTGCCCCTTTCGACCTTGGCGAGCCTCAACTTTGTCCCGGCGCCAGCGCAGATCAGCCGCGAGAGTGGAAAGCGGCGCGTGGTCGTGCAGCTCAATGTTCGGGGCCGAGACTTAGGCTCGTTCGTCAAGGAGGCTCAGACAGCCCTCAAGTCGAAGATGGCCCTGCCGGAGGGCTATTACGTCACTTGGGGAGGGCAGTTCGAGAACCTGCAAAAGGCGAGCGCCCGGCTGCTCATTGTGGTTCCGGTGGCCCTTGCACTGATCTTCGTCCTGCTGTTCACGACCTTCGGCTCCATCAAGCAGGCCATTCTCATCTTCAGTGGAGTGCCGTTGGCGATCACGGGAGGGGTAGTCGCGCTGGCTTTGCGCGGCATACCGTTCAGCATCACGGCGGGGGTGGGGTTCATCGCGCTTTCGGGCGTCGCCGTGCTCAACGGGGTCGTGATGGTTTCTGCGATAAACCACTTAAGAAAGGACGGCCGCGCCGTGCAGGACGCGGTCAACGAAGGCGCTCAGCTGAGGCTAAGGCCGGTGCTGATGACCGCGCTCGTGGCTGCCCTTGGGTTCATTCCCATGGCGTTGAACACGGGCATTGGGGCGGAGGTCCAGCGCCCTCTCGCGACCGTCGTTATCGGTGGCATCGCCTCAGCGACCTTGTTGACTCTTGTGGTGTTGCCCGTCCTCTACGTCTGGCTTCACAAGGACCCTGAAGTCGTGGAGGATGTATAGAAATAGTGCGGAGTCTGACGATCTGGAACGGTCGGTGGCGTGGGGGTGTTATGGGTATCATCGCCAGGTTGTTTCGTTCCTTTGCCGCAGTGTTGAGCATATTGCTGGTCGTCGTGGGCCAAGTCCACGCCTGCCAAGAGCAATTTCGCCTGCCAGACGGCGCATCTTGCCAAACGTGCCCCAAGCTGAAGCACCTTCCAGGCGACCCCCTGGGCTCAGGCTTGGGCACGCAGCACGGCGACTGCCACGACTGCTGCGCGTTGGTAGCTTGCTCTAGCCCTCAGTCTGGAGCCAAGGCGGCCGTCCCATCGAGCGTCCACTTCGACTTTGCGATGCCGGAGGTGCCCTGCCTCCTTGAGTTTCCAACCGCACCCGTGGCGGCCGGCCCCATCGAACTCATTGAAACGCACCTGGCGCACGGCCCGCCGTCAGCCGCCTCCTCGCGGGCTCCCCCTTTCTGTCTGAGATAGTCGTCGTCTATCGCTCCGCCATGCCGGAGCCTCGACCCTAACTCAGACAGGAGCCTCATTGAAACCCATAGCGCTTTTCGCCTGCGCGGCTGTCGTCCTAACGGCCGCTCAGGCGCAGGAACAAACTCTTCAGCTTTCCCAAGCCCTCGCCTTTGCACGAGCAAACCGTCCGAGCGTGCAGGCCGCGCAGCTACGCCTGACAAGCGCTCGACTGTCGCGGCGCGGACTTGGCGCCTATCCCGCGACCCGGCTATTCATCGGCTATCAGAATAACCTCGCCCTCGATGGCACCGAGGCCGATCTTGCGATCGCGCAGCCGATCGATCTTTTCGGAAGGACCGCTGCTTCGAAAGCGACCGGCGACGCCGAGATCCTTCGGGCTCAGGCTGAACTACAGGCAGTCCTTGCGCTCTTACAGGCCGACGTGATCGACGAATTCAGCGAAGCCGCAGCCGCAAGGGCGCTTGCACAGAACGCGGCCCAGATCCAGGAGATCGCTCAACGACTCTATGACTCCATCCGCACTCTGGTCGACGAGGGCAAGCTACCGGGTGTTCAATTGATGCGAGTCGGGATCGAACTTGACCGTGCCAAGCTTGCCAACGGTCAGCGAAACGCAGAGCTACAAGCCAGCCTTCAGCGACTTAGCGGCCTGGTGGGCATGGCAATGTCAGTTGAAGCGTTTGCCGAGCTTTCAGTAAATGTCATTGATCCTGCCCGGCTTCCGGGACAAAGGGCCGACCTACTTTTGCTCGCTTCAGAAATCCGCGCGGCAGAAGCAGAGACCCGCGTGGCCAAACTTGGCGCCGCTCCAGAACTGGAGATTCAGGGCCGGCGCTCCCCATGGCAAGAGCGTGATCAGCAATACGGATTGCGGATTCAGCTGGGATTCCCCATCAATGATTTCGGAAAGTCCCGCGCTGAAACGGCCGCCGCGCGGACCAAGGCAGAAGCAGCGAGAAAGGCGCTGGCGGATGCGACACGAATCGCCGAGTCCGAGCTTGCCGCCGCAAGGACCAATCTGTCCGCGGCACAAGAGCAGATTCAGAGATATCAGGCCATCGTCCAGAACGCACGCGCCCTTGTCGAGAAGTCAAGAATCGGCTTCACCGAGAAAGCAATAACGCTGGTGGAGCTTCTGGAAAGCACGCGAGCGCTTCGAGAGACCGAGGAGGGCCTGGTGGAGTCCAAGCTTCGACTTGCGAAGGCCCAATCCGCCTATTTGAAGGCCAGTGGCCAGCTTTTGGAGGTGCCCAAGTGAGAAGGTCAGCAATACCGTCGTTTGTCCTCGCCATGGCCTTGCTCATCGCTGGGTGCGGCAAGCAAAGCCCGCCGCCAGAAACCCCGCATGTCGAGGCCGAGCATAAGGAGGCCGCACATACCGGAGATATCGTCCTCTCTTCGGAAGCTGCCAAGACAGCCGGCGTCCAGCTGGAAGAGGCTCGCAACATGCCCATGCAGGGCGAGCTGAAGGTCCCAGGCGTTGTCACGAATTCCTCTCAGGGAAAGGCAGTGGTTACGCCGCCGGTCGCGGGCAAAGTCACCCAGATGCTCATCGGCGTCGGGGATCGCGTAAAGGCGGGCCAGCCGATCGCGATCATGCAGTCTTCCGACTTGGCGCAGGCATCGGCGGGGATCATTGAAGCTCAGCGCGACCTCGAAACTTCACAGGCGGCAGTGCGAGAAGCCGCCGCCGAACTGGAACTCTCAAAGGGCCAGCTTAAGACCGCCCAGGCATCGTTGGATCGTCAAAAACAGTTTGCCAGCGCGGGCGCCTTTAGCCAGCCTGCGCTTCAACAGGCCCAAAAGGACCTCAATGAAGCTGAAACGGAGCTGGAGGGGGCCATCCAGGAGCATGTCGTGCACGAGGCTCAACTTGAGAGAGCGGAGCGGCTGTTCAAACAGGAGCTCATTTCTCGGAGCGAGTTGGAAGAAGCAAGGCTCGAAGTCCAAAAGGACCGGCTGCGACAGGAAAGGGCCAAGCGCCAGATCGAGATCGCCAAGGCGACCTTCGAGCGCGAAAAGTCCATTGCTCAGCGTAACCTGATGAACTCCAGGGAGATTCAAACCGCAGAGGCCGAGGTACGCGCTGCAAGCCTGGGCCTCGAACAATCGAGGATCAAGCACCGTTCCGCTGTGGCTTCAGAGCGAGGGGCCCGGCAGGGCCTCTTGGCGGCGAAGGTCAGTTATACAGCCCTTTCCGGAAGCGGGCGCGCGTCAGGCGGCGCGGTAACCGTTCTCGCACCCATCGGCGGCATCGTCACGGACCGCGAGGCGACCCTTGGACAGGCCTTGGAGCGCACCTCCGAGATCTGCCACATCGAAAACCTGAGGTCGGTTTGGGTCACGGCCAGTGTCTCTGAAAGGGACATTGGCAAGGTCACGAACGGAGCTTCGGTGCAGGTGGCGGTGAAGGCATTTCCGGGCCGCATCTTCGCCGGGGTTGTCCAAGTCGTGGGAAGCCGCCTCGACAAGAAGGCTCGGACCATGCCGGTGCAAGTCCTGGTGGACAACGCGGACGGCTCGCTCCGAGCGGACATGTTCGCCACCGTCTTTCTGGGCGTTGGCCAAAGCGACGTGGTGCTGGCGGTCCGCCGCAGCGCCATCGTCGAGGACGGCGACCACAGGCTGCTTTACGTCGCGGAAGAGGGCGGCAAGTACGAGGAGAAGGTCGTCGAGCTTGGCCGGACGAAAGGCGAATACGTCGAGGTGCTGAGCGGCCTCGCGGCAGGGGCCAATGTCGTCGTCAAGGGCGGGTTCATCTTGAAGAGCGAGAAGATCAAGAGCGAACTCAAGGGGCACGAAGACTGATGCTTGACAAACTGCTTCACTTCAGCCTTACCCAGCGGCTGCTCGTCATCATGGGCGCGATTGCGCTTGCTATCTGGGGCGGGGTCTCTTGGACGCGGCTCAATCTCGATGCCGTGCCGGACATCACCACCAACCAGGTTCAGATCAACACGGAAACGGGCGGTATGGGACCCGAGGAGGTCGAGCGCCTCGTCACCTTCCCCATCGAGACGGCGATGGGCGGGCTGCCGGGCGTGGAGGGAGTGCGGTCCCTAAGCCAATATGGCCTTTCCCAGGTGACGGTCACCTTTGGCGACAGTGTGGATATCTTCTTCGCTCGCCAACTCGTAAACGAACGGCTTGGCAACGTGCGAGAGGTGCTTCCAACGAGCATTGAAGCGCCCCAAATGGGACCTGTTTCTACGGGACTCGGGGACATTTACATGTTTGCGGTCGAAAGCGACAAGCGTGACATGAAAGAGCTTCGCTCGATCATGGACTGGCAGATTTCTCCTCAGGTCCGAACCGTCCCCGGCGTAGCCGAAGTCAACGTGGCCGATGGGAACGTCAAGCAATATCAGGTCGTTGCCGACCCCATGCGGTTGCTGGCCCACGGGCTGGGAGTTCATGACCTGATCGAGGCTCTTCAGAACAACAACCAGAATGCAGGCGGCGGCGTGGTGGACAGCGGCGGCGAGAGGGTGCTTATCCGCTCGGTTGGAATGGCAACTAAGTCCGCTGACATTGAGAACATCCCCATCGCGACCGAGGAGGGCACGCCGGTTCTCGTGAGGGACGTGGCCGACATCGAGATGGGAGCGCCCGTTCTCACCGGTATCTCATCCAAAGACGGCAAGGAAGCGCTCATCGCCATCGCCATGATGCTCAAGGGTGCGAACGGTCGGACGGTCGCTGAAGCGGTCGGAAAGCGCATAAGAGAAGTGCAGGCGCAGCTTCCCGAGGACGTGAAGCTCACCCCTGTCTACAACCGCTCCGTACTGGTGAACAAGACTATCGGTACCGTCCAGAAGAACCTCCTGGAAGGCGGCGCTCTCGTCATCATCGTCCTTCTCGTGCTTCTCGGCAATTTGCGAGGCGCGTTGCTAGCGGCTCTAGTGATTCCGCTGTCCATGCTCTTCGGGTTCTCCTTGATGACCAGCTACGGCGTATCCGGAAACCTCATGAGCCTCGGAGCAATCGACTTCGGTCTGATCGTGGACGGAGCCGTGTTCATGATCGAGAACATGGTGCGGCGGCTTGCGGAACGCCGCGCACACGAGGGTCGGACCCTCTCGAAAGAGGAGGTTCGACAATCCGTCCTCGAGGCCTCGCGAGAGGTTGCCAAGCCCACGCTGACTGCCCTGGCGATCATCACCGTCGTCTACATCCCGATTCTTGCCTTGGAAGGAACGGAAGGCAAGATGTTCAAGCCGATGGCCTGGACCGTCGCGTTTTGTCTCATCGGAGCGCTTCTCTTCACTCTCACCTTGGTCCCCGCGTTGGCGAGCTTGGTTCTATCCGGTGACACCCGAGAAAAGCACAATCCGGTGATGGGCTTCTTCAGCAAGCTCTACTCGCCGACGCTTGGCTTTGCCTTGAGGTTCAAGGCGCTGGTCGTTGGAGCGTCGGTGTTGGTTCTCGTGGCGGCCGGGCTCGTCTTCACCCGTCTTGGTTCCGAGTTCATTCCCAGGCTTGACGAAGGGGACCTGGTCGTTCAGCCCCTTCGAGCACGCACAGTTAATGCCGAGGAGACCAGTCGGCTCGTGACTGCCGCTGAGAGAAAGGTGATGGAAGTGCCCGAAGTGGTAACAGTCTTTTCTCGAAGCGGAACGCCCGAGGTTGCCTCAGATCCGATGCCTCTGAGCATCACCGACTCCTACGTGATCCTGAAGGAGCGCCGCCAATGGCGCGCGGGCATGACGAAGGACATGATACGCGAAGAGATCGAGAAGAAAGTCAGCGAAGTTCCTGGACAGGGCTACAACTTCTCCCAGCCGATCGAGCTCCGGTTCAACGAGCTGATCTCGGGTGTCAAGGCCGACATCGGGATCAAGGTTTTCGGCGAAGACCTCGACATCCTCAAGCAGAAGGCAGACGAGATTGCGGCCGTCGTGCGGGCGCTCCCCGGTGCGGCGGACGTGGAAGTTGAGCAGGTCGAGCCGATACCCGTTCTCCAATTCGATATCGACCGGGAGGCCATCGCGCGCTATGGCGTGAGCATCCACGAGATCCAGGAACTGGTCAGCTCGGCCTTAGGTGGAGAGGAGATCGGCCAGATTGTCGAAGGTGACAAGCGGTTTGGCATGGTCGTCCGGCTTCCCGAAGACATCCGCAACGACGCGGAGGCGATTGCCAGCTTGCCCGTGAAGGCGAGCAACGGGGAGAGCGTGCCTCTGTCGTCATTGGCCCACATCGACAACAAGCCTGCACCCGCGCAGATCAGTCGAGAATCGGGCAAGCGCCGTGTAGTGGTGCAGATGAACGTCCGCGGCACCGACATGGGCACGTTTGTAGCCCAGGCGCAGCAGGCGATCCAGAGCAAGGTCAAGCTCCCCGAAGGATACTACGTCACCTGGGGCGGCCAGTTCGAGAACCTGCAGAAGGCGAGCCAACGGCTCATGATCGTCGTGCCCGCCGCGCTGGCACTCATCTTCATGATTCTATTCATGACCTTCGGCTCCATCAAGCAGACGCTGCTCATCTACACGGGTGTACCTCTCGCGGTCACCGGAGGCGTGTTCGCCCTGGCGATGCGCGGCTTGCCGTTCTCCATTTCGGCCGGTGTCGGGTTCATCGCGCTCTCGGGCGTTGCCGTGCTCAACGGCGTCGTCATGGTCTCAGCGATCAACCGGCTCCGGGAGGAACACGGACTGTCGGTTGCAGAAGCCGTGCGCCAAGGGGCCATGGAAAAGCTTCGGCCCGTGCTCATGACGGCAATGGTGGCCGCCCTGGGCTTCGTTCCCATGGCGATCAACACCGACATTGGCGCGGAAGTCCAGCGGCCGTTGGCCACCGTCGTGATCGGCGGCATCGCCTCGGCCACGCTGCTGACGCTCCTCGTTCTGCCGGTACTCTACACGTGGTTCGAGCGCGCCCGGCCCGCGCCCGTCATCGTCACCCCCGAGGGCCAGGAAATGCCCCAGGAGAAGGAGATCATCGAATGAAGGAAGTCAAAGCGGTCATCCGGCCGCACAAGCTGGACGATGTGCTGAACGCCCTGCACAAGATCGGGCGCCTGCCGGCGGTAGTCAGCTCCCAGGCCACCACGACCAACGTCGGCGCGGAGTTCTACGAGTCAGAGCCGATGGCCAAGATCGAGCTCATGGTCCCGGACGATCAGGTCGAGGCGGTGATCGGCCTGATCGCCCAGGCCGCGCACACCGGCAACGCGGGCGACGGGCGCATCTTCATCATTCCGATCGAAGACAGCATCGTCATCCGCACCGGCGAGCGAGGGGAAGCAGCCAGGTGAGAATGGAGGATATGTCGCCTAACCTGGGGCGGAATGGGCCTTAGGCAAACGCAAGCTTCAGCGCCGCGATCACCAGCACGACGGAGAGCGCCCGCTTGAGACCCAATGCCCCGAACTTCCGAACGCCCAAATGCGATCCCACCAAGCCGCCTACAACCGCCGCCGCCGCCCAATGGGGAAGCTGCGGCGGGAGGTTCTGCGCCGTTTGCCACCGGCCCGCAAGCCCCGCGACAGAGTTCACCAAGATGAACGCCGCCGAGACCCCGCTCGCCTCGCGCGGCCGCGCCCAACTTGCGAACAAAATCACTGGCGTCAGATAGATCCCGCCGCCGACCGCCGTCAGCCCCGAAAGCAGCCCGATAGCCGCGCCGAGACCCACGGTCTGCCACCAGGGCGGTGCAACCAGTTCCTTCTCCTTCGCCTTGCCGGTAAAGGCCAACCGAAATGAGGCCACGACAAGCGCGATGGCGACCAGAATCTTGTACCACTTCCCCGGAAGCGTCCACGCTCCCCCGACGAACGCAAGTGGAGCCGAAGCGATGGCGAGCGGCAAGAACAGCCGCAAAGAGAACGCTTTGGCGAGAACGAACCGCGTCGTGGCGATCACCGCGACAAGGACGTTCAGAACCAGAGCGGCGGGCTTCATGCTTTCCGGCGCGACCGCGAAGAGCGCCATTGCCGCCAGATAGCCCGAACCGCCGGCATGCCCGACCGACGAATAAAGCGTCGCCGCAAGCAAGATGCACGCGATCAGGCCGATCTCGTGAACGGTCATAAGGTCAAACGATACCGGCTTTTGTTTGGTTGGGGTCGGCCGCGTGACGGGTCTGGAGAACACCAGCACCGGCACCTCCGCCGCCGAGGAGACACGGGAACTCGCCTACCGCTACCTTTCGGCTCCACAGCACGGACTGGGGCACTTGCGGCGCATGTAGAGCCAGCCGCCGAGCACGGAGAGAACCGTGACACCCAGCATAATCGGTTTTCCCACACCTAGCGCCTTCGCGCCGAACATGCTCGCATAAACCCCGAGCATTGGCGAGCCGCAGCATCCGCTCAAGAAGCACCCCAGCGCCATCACCACCCCGACCAGCGTAATGCTCCCCGCAGCGCCTGCGGTAGCGGCCGCTTGCCGAGCCCGAATCATTACCCCAATGGACCAAACGCCATACGCCGCGCCGAGCGCATAGGAGAGCCCCATCAAGTACTCCTTGCCGCCAAGATACGCCCCCAGCCCGAGCCAGCCATTGTCGGTCAGCCCCGCATCGTCCCAGCCCGAGGTCGGCGCCGCCGAGACCTGGCGTACGTACAGCGCATGCCCGGCGAGCACGATCACGAACGCTTGGAACGCATAAGAGACCGAAGAGCGAAGCAACCGGCCCATCTCAGTTCGATGTCACCTTGGTTGCGGTGAACGAGAAGCCTTTCTCCGTTTTGGCGAGAGTGCCGTCCACCTTGACCTTCTGCTCCTTCTTGGGAGACGCAGCGGTCCATTTAACGGGGATCTTCTTGGTTCCGGCTTCCGAGAGGCAGGAGAGTCCACACTCCTTGTACTCCTTGGGATCGATCAGCAGGAAGCCCTTCTTGGGGGTCACGGTGGCCACGATTCCAATGACGGTGACCTTCCCCAGGTGAGAGGTTGGGGCGGCGGCAATCTGGTTCACCGTCAACGGGCTGTCCTTGGGGGCCGGTGTCTTTGGTCCTGACTGGGCGAGGGAAGCGGTCAGGGAGATCACGAGGATCGCGAGCGAGAAAAGTAGGGTTGGCTTCATGGTGGATTCCTCCTCATTGGCAATTGCAGGTCGACGTGTTCGGGCACTGGACGGCATCGCGCAGTTCGCCTAGAGCGGCGTCCTGCTCGTACCAGGTCTTGGTTTGGATGGCGATTTCGGCCTTGGCGAGTTCGCGGCCAAGATAGGCGGAGTGGTCAAGTCGAGAGATGAGGCCCTTTTCTACCACGGTAGAGGCAATGACGGCGGCTTTCCGCCCCTCGACGACGTTCGCGAGCCTGCCGTCGTTCCGGTAATGCTCGCAGACGATCATGCCGGTTTCAGAATTCGGCAGCACGATGAAGAAGCCGCTGGGGTCGAGCTTCAAGACTTCCGGGTTGCGGGCCTGAATCCGCTCGACAGTCAATTTCGCTCCCGAATAGGGGCTCAACGGAGGCCGGTTCTTCATGGTGCAATCCT